>CAZPXJ010000033.1:0-25260 GCA_964590855.1 uncultured archaeon | reverse complement strand
TGCTTTATCTATTCCTTTGATCTCATTACCTTCTAGAATATCATAGGTACTTCTACGAGTCTTAGAAGTCTCTTGCCCTGTTTTTTTCAAGAAACTAAACAATCCAATAATAATTAAGATGATGAACAGAACTTCTACTCCCATTAAGATATAGAAAACTATTTTTCCTGTAACAATTCCCAGTACTAACAATGCGATGAAAACCAAGATTAATCCAATTAGTACTCCATTCACTGAACGACGACCTCGAAATCTCATGATATGTAAAAAACAATTATCTATTATAAACTCTCCTTTTCTTTGAAGAATAACAAGATTTATTTTTCTTCACAGAATTTTTTTTGCAATGAAAGTTTTTGTTACAAGAAAAATTCCTCAAGCTGGAATAGACCTCTTGCTAGAGCATTTTGAAGTCGATGTTTATGAAGGGAATTCTCCTATTTATAGAGGAGAATTAATAGAGAGAGCTAAAGGATGTGATGGATTACTTCCATTACTCACAGATATAATTGATACAGAGTTGATGGAAGTTACAGGTATAAAGGCAATTGCTAATTATGCTGTGGGTTATGATAATATAGATGTAAAAGCTGCAACAGAAAGGAAAATACCTATAACTAATACCCCTGGTGTCTTAACAGATGCCACAGCTGACCTTACTCTAGCTCTCATTTTAGCTGTCTCTCGAAGAATTGTTGAAGCTGATAACTATCTTAGAGATGGAAAATGGACAGGTTGGGATCCCATCCTTCTACTTGGGGGAGATTTTAGTGGAAAAACTTTAGGTATTGTTGGAATGGGTAGAATCGGTAAAGCTGTTGCTCGCAGAGCCAAAGGTTTTGGTATGAGGATAATCTATGTTGACCATGAACAGCAACCAGAAATAGATGCAGAGTTCGATGCAAAGAAGGTGTCATTTGAAGAGATTTTGGAAACTTCAGACTATCTAACTTTACATATTCCTCATACATCTGAAACACATCATCTTTTTGGTCTCAAGGAATTTGAACAGATGAAATCTTCAGCTTATCTTATCAACACTTCTCGAGGAAGGGTGATTAATGAGGAGGAGCTGATAACAGCTTTGCAAAATAGGCAAATATCTGGTGCTGGTCTAGATGTTTTCTATGACGAACCCAAAATCAATCCAGAACTAATAAAATTAGATAATGTTGTTATTGTTCCACATATAGGTTCTGCTAGTTTAGAAACTAGAACCAAGATGGCAACAATGGCAGCTGAGAATTTAGTCGCAGCTTTGAAAGGGGAAAAACCTGAAAACATCGTCAATCCAGAGATCTATGATTAGTTTCATTCTGGAATATCAAACAGATCATGTCTAGAATGTTCTTTTTCATTGATAGCCATTTTAGATAAGGGGAAGTAATAGTGATCGACTCTTGTGTCTGGATAAAATCCTACATGAACCATACCTATAAACTTGTCAGCTACAGTAGCACAGAAAGGATCTTTTGCTTTTGGATTTGTACCTATACCCAATTGAGTTACCAACACATCTTCTCTAGTAATGAGCGCTTGCATGTCCTCTCCAACTTTACCTCCACCCACACAATCAATAATTGTATTATCTTTGATTGTCAGAGTTAGTAACTGAGTTAACTCTTCTTGCCACCCTGGGAATATGTTCAAGGTACCATTAACTTTGCACTCAGTTTGTCCATATGGTAGTTCTAAAGTTATTTCTCCGTAAGGTAAATTGGAAAACATTCCTGGAGATGTACAGAATCCTGATTCCCATAGCCAGTCAATTGGAGTGCTAAACTCCAATACCAAATGACTCCCAGCTACGTCAAATAGCTCAAGTTTCATTGCTCCTTGAACTAAACTGTACAACCTTGTTGTTATCTTCTCTACATCTAGCAGATTAACGTCAAGAGGTCCATCCGGATAGAAAATATCTGCAGGAACTAGAGGAGCAGAAACATGTCTGATTTTATGTTCATCTAGAGGTTTTTTCAATGAAGGAACATCAGTTAAGGAATATTCAGTTAAAGTGATGACCAGATCTGATTCGTTAATTTTTTTATTCATTATGCTATCGTTTGGATCGACATAATGCTCATAAGTTGGTTTGATAAAATAGAGTTCTGAAGTGTTTGGCTTTAACTTGTTTATTATCTCGAAAATCCTTTTAGCTAATAGATTTCTCTCAACAATAGATTCAAGAATATCTGACGGTTTATTAACAAAATCTTCTGGAGTAGGATAATCGCTAATAATCAGAATTCTTTCATTTTCTTTGACTTTCCAAGCGTCCTCTAATAGTTTTAAAACGATAGGTTGAATAGAATCCTTAAGATAGTCTGCCATTATCTCGATTTCTATATAATTACTTTTGCTTAAAAATATTGGTCTTAAGGAAAAGAAGATTAAGGATGCTTGTAAAAGCATCTAAGCATAGTTTTAGCAAAATTGTCCCGAGAAATGCACTTTTTGCAATCAATGCAAGAAGATCTTTCTTGCCCCTCCTTTAAAAGATTAACAAGGTCAGGTTCATTAATGAAAGGTTTGCTCATAGAGATCATATCTGCTATTTTATTATCTAGCAAAGAATCCATGGTTGTTCTACTTCTGATCCCATCTACGATAATTAGTGGAAACTTAGGTAAAGATTCTCTGATTTTCTTAACATGCTTCCCCCATGTGGCTTCACTATAACCTGTTTCTATAGCTGCTCTTCCTCGCGTTTTTCTGATAAATTGTTCCTGTTCAGGCCCCCCTCCACTAATCTCAGCAAAGGATAGTCCCATCTCTTCTAACCTTTGAAGAACATGTATAGTATCCTCAATCTTTACTCCTCCTTTTTCAGCAAAATCATCACAGTTAATCTTCACACCAATTACAGCTGTTTTTCCTAGAGTTTTCCGAATTGAATGATAGATTTTCAAAAGCAAAGTTGCTCTTCTCACTAAAGAACCACCGTATTCATCATCCCTCTTATTAACTCTATCAGAGAGGAATTGGCTATTAAGATATCCGTGCGCTGCGTGAATCTGAACCCCATCAAAACCTGCTTCTATGGCGTTCTTAGCTGCATTTGTAAAATCATAAATTATCTCTTCAATCTCTTCAATACTTAATTCTCTAGCTTCTAAATTGTCACGTTTATACTCTGATGCAGTTGCTCTGTCTTGCTTACAGGTATATCCTCCATGGTTTATCTGAGCGATAATTTTGGAACCATACGAATGTACAAGTTCTGTTAACTCTTTCATTCGTGGAATATGATCTTTAGATGACAAACCAGATTGTTTGGAATGAGCCTTACCTTTTTCACTAACATAAGAATGACCTTTAATGATCAAGCCAATATTTCCTTCCGCGAGTTGTTTATAATAATCGATGATTGGATCAGAGAGAATACCCTCATCGCTTGACCAATAGGATGTTGTAGCAGATCGTACAAATCTATTCTTGATTTCTAACTCACCCATAAAATAAGGCGAGAAAAGTTTGGACATGATAGACAGAGAAATTAGTAATAAAAAAATCTTACTCAATGATGTATCTCTGAAAAAAGTTATAAACTACTGAGGATAAATCTTAAGTGAAATATCATGGTTTGTGGTTTAGATTTTGATTATCCTGAATGGCTCTACAAAACAGTAATGTATATAGCCGCACTTGGAGCATTAATATTTGTTGTATTTATTTTTATTTACTCATCAGCATCAAGTGCAGAAATACCTAATAATACACTAATTACAGCATCATTATGGATACTTATATCTGGTGTGATACTGATAGTACCTGCGATTATTGTATTCTTTACTCGAAGTAGTGATTATTAGAACTCTTCTACTTTTGCCCCACACGAATGACAAAAAGCCTTGTCTTTTTTTAATTTTTGGCCACAGTTAGGGCAAAATTGAGCTAACATTTCTCCCTTAGATGTTTTGTCTTGGATAGTTTTAGAAGGTTGTTCTACCTTTACAGAGGTAGTATCTACATAGTTCTGATAATCTACTTTTGGTTGTTCTTGTGCAGTATATGCTGAATTTGGTTCATAATTATAATCAGCTGCAGAACCATCATCTATAAGCATAACATCTTTACTTAGTTTATAGAACCCAACTAATAGTCCAACATATCCTAAAATGATAATTACTCCTCCTATGATCAGTGGGATTAGTTCAATTTCAGCTCCTGAGCTTAATTGAGTAATGCTGAAAGTTAATGGGATCATTGATGCGACTGGAACTATCTGCGAATAGAACAAAAGTCTGCTCTCCTTTTCTGGGTAAAGGTTGCTTGTTCTCAGAATCTTGAAAGTCTGTGCAATATTGAAATAAGCTGCTACTAACAGAACATACGCTCCTACACTAGCTATTTGTGTGATATAGCTCATCCCCACTCCTATAAATGCTCCAATCACTATGCTCCCTATTTGGATGTATAAAGCTATCCTGATGAAATTTCCCGCACTAAAAGCAGGTTTAGCAACTTGAGGAATGATTCTTGCTAATAATCTAAAACTTCTAGCTAATCTAAAAGCAGCCAGTAAGTACATAATACCTGTAACTGCGACAACCACTAGAATTATGGTTATTGCGGAAAAAATCTCTGTGTGTGCCTCTATAATATCAGTTAAGGCAATCTGCATAGCTTCCATATCAGTAGCGACTTCGAAAAGAGGTAATAATTCATCTATTATGCTATAGAGTAATCCTATTAGAATTACTATCGAGCTCATCATGACTGATTGGACAATAGCTATTCTCTTAGCAGATTTACTGATTTGAGTCTTGATAAGATATATGGGGGGAGAATTACTATAACTAGTATACATTAAGTATCACTCTTTACTCTACTATAGATGAATAAAGGGGATATAAAAACGTAATTTTTCAAACAATTTGGTTCTTAAATGTTCTAACCTAACGTTCTTCCACATGAAGGGCAGAATGAATCTTTAGATCCTACTTTCGTGCCACAATTTGAGCAGAAAACAGTTTGCGTGGGTTGGTAGTTAGCTACTTGTTGTTGAGGTGGTGCTTGATAAGTTGGTTGAGTATAAGATTGATATACAGGTTGTCCTACAGGTTTAACGTAAGCTAAAGCTTTGTTCTCATCAATACTATCATTTGCATTGTAAACAAGAAACATTCCGACAGCTAGAACAGCAAAAGCTACTATGGATAGTGCAGAATTTGTGATTAGATAGGTAAAGTAGGTTGCAGAATAAGGCAAGGCTATTATTGTTATGGATCGAATTAAGAGGATAATAGGAGCAATAATCAATATAGGAGTCATTTTCTTCGAAGTAATTCCTTCAGTTGAAAAACCTTTGAAAACTCTGAATACGAAGTAGTAACTCATGATGTAGAACAGATTTGCAGATAAGAGTATATACTGACTGACATCAAGGACAGTAAAGATTGATAGTAGATTTGTACCCTATCCAACTGCTTCAAAACATATCCCGAGTATGAGAAAAATACCTGCAAGTTTTGCTTTATCTGAATCTGTGAAAGTCAAATCTGATACTTTGAGTAAACTAGTACCAAATACAAGATAGGAGCCTAGTAGAATGATGTATGTTACAAAGGAGATAATTCCGAGAACTATTATTGAACCAAAGGCGTAAAAGAAGTCATAATAATATACATAGTCATCAGATTGGACAATTAGACTCAAGTCAACAATGTTAATCAAAGTTAGTACACAAGATATAATTGCTATTCCTAACATTCCAGTTTGTAATCGCTGTTTGATACTTCTAACAGGATTATGGGTTAATACAACTGCACACATATCATTAATATGTAGGCTTAAAATTATTTAGATTTAACTAGGTAAAAAGGTTATAAGAAGATTTTTTAGCAATTTCTTCCTCATTTTTTGAATTTATTTTTGTAGATATTTTTCTAGAATGGTTTTCCTTTGTAAAGGATAATCTTCAGTGGCTATTTGTGAAGAGGTTGTTATTATAGCTTAGTTAATGTTCAAATCTCTGGATTAAAGGTGAAATAAAAGGTGAAAAAAAAGAAAGAGGAAAAGATTAGAGATAGACAGTAGTAGTTGCTAAAGCTTCATTTGTAAAAATGTTTCCATAGGTTGTTCCTCTAATCTGACAGCCTTCCCAGGCACCTGTACCCTGACCGACTAAAATTCCATTAGCTATTCCATATCGAATTTGGACTTGGATAATTGCTGTATAGCCAACTGTTTCACCTTCAAAGGTACCTTCAAAGACTTGATGAGTGAGACTGCTTCCACAAAATGTTGCAAAGTCAATTTGGGTGTTCACAACAGCAACGAAATCACCTTGTAAAAGACAATCTGTTGTGATAATTGTAGAGAATTGCTCTGCTCTAATGTGGGAAATTCCATCTTCATCAGTCCACAAGATAAAGTAACTTTGACCTGTTATACCTGCTTGGAATTCAAAGTATAGATATTCTTTAGATTTTGCTTCTCCAGTCATTCCTAGCGTAATAGATCCAAAGAGTACTAACACGAAAAGGATAATTGATTTTTTTCTTAATTTCATTTTTATCACCATCTACTGTTTTACGTCAAACAGCCGACAGTATTATGTAGTATTAAGTCACTATTTAAGTTTTTTCTATTGCATTACATATCATGACATAAAAATGTATCCAAAAAAGAAAGAAATAACTGTGCATAGGCAGAGTCATATTCTGTTTCTGTAAGACTATTGTATAAAGATCTTCAGCGTATTCATTAAATCTTCTTGCGATATTTTCATATCTTTATTCAGGAGTAGCTCAACAAAAAGTTAGATTTAGCTAAGCTCTGGAAAGAAAATATCAATGGTTGTTCCCTTTTGGAGTTTACTACGAATGTTAATATAACCATTATTCTGTCTGGTAATTCAATAAACTTGAGCCAGTCCTAAACCAGTACCCTCTCCTCTAGGTTTTGTGGTGAAAAATGGTTCGAATATTCTTAATATAGTTTTAGCTTCCATTCCTTTTCCATTATCTTCAACGGATATCTTAGCATACTTTCCTGAGTTAATTTCTAATCTTTCAAAATCAGTGATTTGAGTGTGGTCAACTCTTGTAATTTGAAGTTTGATTTTTCCTCCTTCCTTTAGAGCATCTTTTGAATTCATCAGAAGATTCATTATCATTTGTTGATATTGTATCTTACTTATTCGAATCTTTATAGCTCGTAGTTTTATTTCAAAGGTGATTATGGTAGGGATAGCTGATCTGATTAATTCCACAATCTCTTCAGTTATACTCTTTAGATTAACTGTTTCGACTTTCACTTCTTTTTGTCTGGTAAAATCAGTTATTTGTTGTATAATTTCTGAACCTTTAAGTGCTTGTCTAGAGATTAACTTTAGTATGTTTCTTATATCATCATTTTCTATCAGTGATTCAGCAAATTCAGCAGCTCCCTGGATGGTCGTGATAATATTATTAAAATCATGAGTGATTTCTTGAGCAAGTTCACCTAATGCAGCTAATCTTGAACTCAAATCTACCTTTTCTTGTAACTCATGTTCAGTTGTAACATCGCGTATAATGAGAACTTTTTCTCCCACATCATCTTTGCTAATGATGTTAAATCCAGAAATATGAAAAGTTCGATTGTAATCTCTTTCAACACTTACTTCATGAAATCTTGATCCTTTTGAAGTCGGATCAAAGAAATGTGAGATTGTCTCGTTCTCAATACTTATTAATTTCCCTTTGGAATCCTTTTGACAGCTTAAAATTTGAAAGAAATCATTAATATGCGGATTTTGTAAAATTATTTTATTTTCTCTATCAAGAATGATAATGCCTTCAGGAAGGTTCTCAACAAGCGATTGTAATCTTTGTTTTTGCTCAATTTGAAGATTTCTAAAATAGAGATCAATAGGATTCTTTATTCCTACAAGAATTGTGACTTTGTAAAAGAAGAAAAGCGATATGAAACGAGATAAATGACCAAGATTGATGAAGGTACCAGTGAGATCAAAATAAAGGGAAAAAAATATTTCACCTAAAATCGAAAATAAAATTGCTAAAGCGATAAAATTTAACATAGTTTTGCTAAAATTAGACCGTTTAAAATAAAAAATTAGAAAACAAAAACTGTAAACAACACATATGACAATTTCACTCACTATTTTAAAAGTAGTTAGACCTGATCCCTCAATATAACAATCTGGGAAGTAACCTGTGAAACACAATGTAAGTAATACTACTGTAACAGTTCCAAGTATTAACCAAACAAAGCTGTTGTTAAATTTCCTGCCTACTAACAAAACTGATAGAAAAAGTGTTATTGATTGTAAAAATCTACCTGCTATCCAAAGTTGTGTAGGTAAATTGGCATCATATTCAAGGAAAATGTTCATACCTTTGTAGGAGAGAGTATGTAATAAATCGATAATACCTACAAATAGAAACGAGATTGCAAGAAAGGTGAAAAAGTTATTATCAATAGCTTTCCTAGAGTTCCAAAAAACAAGAAAAATAGTAAAAGTTAGCAAAATACCTATTAATTCTATAACACTATGAAAGAGTAAAAAACTATGGAAACTAGTGAAGTAAATAATTAGGGTTAATATACCAATGTATATGTATTCTCCATATTTGTGAAACTTATCTTGAAAGGTATTCCATATACTTGATAAGTTTTTAGAACCCAATTTTTCTAACACCACACATTAAACATTCTAAAATTAAGATACTAATAACATTGAAATTTCAAAATAAAAACCTTTCCTCGATTTTTCTTGTTTTTAAATGAAAACGAAAACGAAAAAGAAAATTCTTATGAAATTCTCTTTATTTAGTTATTATTGAGACTTCTTCAGTCTTAAACAATCTAAAAAACTTATACAAACTGAATATTAGACTTAAACTTGACAACAGATAAAGTGAACCGGAAATTATCAAAGCAATCCAGCTATAAACAATAAAGATTGGACGTAAGTTGAAAGTAAGTAAACCTTCGAAAGGTATTAACATCACTTTTGAAGATATAAGTACTAATTCACCCTGGACTAATGATAATATCACAATTGCTGTAACGAATCCGCTTATTCGTCTTAAGGTATATACGATAGAAAGAAATAATGAAATCTTCTTGATTTTGGCTGGTTGATCATCCTTGAAGAGTTTAGATATTAAGGAGAATAGCAACGAAAATTCTAGAGAAAATCCAATGATTGATACTAAAAGAACTGAAAATAGAAGAACCATTAGTACAATGCTAGCAGAACCACCTATCGCAAAAAAACCTGTGATTAAGAAACCAAAATCTCTGTAAATAGCGAGTATCAATATTATTTTTGCAATTGCTTTAGAGAATGGTGATTCTAGCTTGGAAGTAACTTGATTTTTCAATTTAGATCTAAGAAATAGACTGTAACGTGGGATTTGGATAAGTAATCTTAAGATGAAGTAACAAATGCTTGAAAAAAGTACTACATAATCGGAGTTACAGATGAGAGAACACACAGGTATCTGACCATATACCCATCCTTGTATGTCTGAGATATATTGATCAGCGTGATGAAGAACAAGGATGATTAAGAAAGATATATCCAAAACAAAAGTGATTATGTATGAATCAACGAGATACCGTAATTGATTTCCATTTTGTTCTCTTAAGGTTGTATCTTCTTTATTCATCTCATAGGAAATATTGCTCAGACATTTAAATTTTGCTTATACTTTCAATTCGAACAGAAAATATCCCTTATTGCAGTAAAATGAAAAAGAAAATACTGTGAGGACAACAAGGTGGTCTTCTTGGATTGAGCCACTAACAAGAAGAGGACCTTAATGCAAAGATGTAAGGTGTGGTTCTCTGCTATCGAAATTATAGGATTATTTAGGTGGTCTAATCTTCTTTATTAGATCTGGAATTAAAGGCTCAATTGTATCTCTAATTAAAAGTCCTACACCACCAAAAAATGCTTGAATTACTCCAGCAATAAGACCGATAAACATACCATCTAGATAGGTGGATCCAAAGAAACACCATCTGTGATCACAATTACAATAGGAACAAACACTAGGGCATCTAAGAGTACTATACCACCGATAATGTACCTCACATCCTTCTTGTGAGCTATTAAACTTCTAACAATTCCTCCAATAAGAGGAGCAATAAACCACCCAAATAGAAATAGGTCTGAAACAAAAAGTGAAAGAACACAGTTAAACACTATAGTAGAAGCTAAAGCAATAATGTCAGGCATTAGCCATTTAATATTCTCTCACGTTTTAAGGCGGGATTTTTTGCTTCTTGAAGAGTTCTTTCAGCTTTATACTGAATTTTTTCATTAATACTGTTTGTCTCCTTTTGAACATCAGTTTGTGAAACTACATATGTATTTGTTTAATTTTCATAAATGTTTTCTAGAGGAGAGAGAAATTTGAGAGTTTGATCAAATAATCTATTAAAACTCAACAAAAAAAAAAGATTATACTTGATTTTCCAAGCTTTAGTTTTATTCTGATTTAAGGGTTGAAATATTGAATAGTGCGTATAAAGCACAAAAGCCTGTAGCTGCGGTAAATAGAGCAACAGCACCAAAAACTACCAATATTATAAGCAATATAAGATTTGCTGGACTACCTAATACAAAGTAAAGAGCTATTCCTACACCTACAAAAATTAATCCTAATATCAATCGAATGATTCTATCTATTTTAGATTCGTTCTGTTTCATTGTAAGCAAAATAAACCATAATTTCTATTTAAATTTTGAGAAGAAACAAAAATTCAAAGAAGTAAGTATACTAGTATCTAAATGGCTTTTTAATTCTTCTAAGATCCTGCTCTTCTTTTATTTATGAGCTTTAGTGATATGTATATCGTGATTACTGAGCTTATAATTAACAATACGCAAGCTAAAATCAATTGAATGGTACAACCAATTGTCGTTTTACAAAACATCTTAGCGATTGCTGAAATTAGAAGTAATATCCAAAAAACTAGGAAACTAGTATTGATGATGAAAACTGATTGAAGGATTTGTTCTTTTTCGTCGCTGATATATTCAAGACTTTCTGCTTTCTTCTCTTCTCGTTTAAAGAGTATGCGAGATATACCAAATATTAACGTAATTGTAAAGAGAACAATAAAAAATGTAAATGTTCCCTCAAATATCTCAGAAAATTTACCTAAACCTGCAGCTACGATCAATATAATTATGATAATTACATCAGAAGAAAGAAAAACATAGAAAAAAACTGGAAACCATTTTCTATAGAACATATGGACTTTGTCAGATATCTCCTTAGCTTCAGCGCTCATTATACCTTTGAAAGCGTGAAAAAAATATAAAAATATTATGTGTGAAATCAGTCCTTTTGTTCATAAGGTTTATCTCTTAATTTGTCAGCAGTTCCAAGTTGTTTAGCCCATTCTATCCAACCTTCATTTCCTCCTTTAACATAAGATTCTATAGGGATTGGTATAATCTCCAGTTCTTTAAGATCTAAATCTGAGATTTTTTCGCCTCTCTCTAAACATTTTACTGCTTTATGAAAGATATCATCTAAAATCTTTGCAGGTTTACCATAGAAAAACTGTCTATAATCATCTTGAGGTAAAGTTTTAACCATCTCTAGTATTTCAAGTATAGAATAACTTGCATATGTACCTGCTGCACCTATAGGAAAACCTCCCGCCCAGGTGAAATCATTTTTCTTAGCAAATTGCTGATAAATCTTAATAGCTATCTCATTGTGATAATATTCGAGAAATCCAGCACAGACGATTGCAGTGAGTAATCTTTTTTTCTCAGATATTCTTCCGTTATTCTTAGCTTCGGTAATTTCATCCATCAATTTAATGGTCATATGTGGAGCTTGATCTATATAGAGCGGAGTTGAGATGAGTATTATGTCACTTTCATTGACTGACTCAATCATCTCCTCAATGCTTTTTTCTTTTTTCAATGTTTTATATGTGTGGAAGCTCTTTACATGTAATCCTTTTTCTTCAAGAAGACCAGAAAAATAGTTTCCTAGGGAGTATGAACCACTTTTTTCTCCTCTTGGACTACACATCAGAAAAGTTACTTGTCTAGTCATTTTGTCTCCTCCACTATACTAAGACTTTCATCAAGTTTCGTCTCAATAATCTTATCATCATCAGAAGTGTATATTATCTGAGAGGAGTACTTTTCTGCAAAATTGTTAAGTTGGTTTCTATAAACAAGTGATTTGAAGATTGATTCTTGTTCTTTATCAGGTTCCTCTAGTGTTCCTATAACTATAAAATCTGGATATTTATCATAGCGCATCTCGTGATGGATTTCATTATAATAGATTCTGAAAAACGCTGACAACAAAGGAAGGGATCTATCTACTGCTTTTTTTAAATCAGCAGAATATGCCCCATAAGTAACAGGTGTGACATAAATTAGGTAATCAGATTGAATGATCTTTTTTGCTACTTCTCTTCCATAGTCGTTAATTATACATATTCCAGGCGTTTCCATCCAACATTTGAAGCATCCTAGACAAGGTTTGATCTCTTTTTCATGAAGATTAAGAATTTCTCCCTCTAACCCCTTATCTTGGAGTTTATTTGATAAGATATCGTTTATCTTAGGAATGATTTTGTCATCTTTCTTCATTCCATTTAAAATAAGAAATTGCATAGAAATAGAAAGTATTATTCTTTTATTTATATTTATGTAAACGATTGTTCAATCTTTTTCTTAAAAAAGACTTTTAAAAGACTGTACTATAAAACTGGGTGATGAATAATTCTGTAGACAAAAACGCAAAGATAGATATGAAAGATGAAACCTACAGAATTTTATGTGAAAAAGCAAATGATAGTATCACACTTTTCAAACTAGATGAATTCAATGAGATACAGAATTTCGTGTATGCTAACCCAGCTACAACAAAATGGACAGGTTTTACAAAGGAAGAGATAGAAAGGAGCTCCCCAAAAGATCTCTTCACTCCGGAACATTTTGAGCAAGCTAAAAAAAATATTGCGATTATCATAAAAGAAGGCTTTCTTACCTATGAATCCGAAATCAAATTGAAAAGTGGTAAAACTCTTCCTGTTGAATTTAGCTCTAGTTTGGTTGAATTAGAGGGGGAGAAATATATTCTAACCAGTGGAAGAGAGATAGCAGAAAGAGTTGAAACAAGAATTGAGCGAGAAGAGAGTATGAAAGAAAAAACTCTACTTCTAGATATTCTTACACACGATTTAAGGAATTATATCGCAATTCTCTGGAGTTGTATCTCTGAAACAATTGAAGCAGACGATGTTAAGATTGAAGAATTCAGAACAGCTATCGATCGAGCTAAGACATCTCTCGCAAAAACTGACGCTCTGCTAGATGATATTTCAGTGTTGATGAAAAAAGATTTGGAATTCACTTACGATTTGAAATCAGTAAATGTTTTTAACAATGTTAGCAAGTGTAAACCTAATCTAGATGATATGTTTCCGCACAAGAAGATCAAGCTGGACACAACGGGTATCAATCCAGAACATAATGTTTTTGCAGATATGCTTTTTGAGCAGTTGTTATTCAATATTTTTACAAATTCAGTCAAGAATTCTCCTAAGAAAGAAGTTGCTATAGAAGTGTTTACTGAAGAAAAACCTCATAACAAGATTCTCATCACTATCTCTGATTATGGAAAAGGAATTGCTCCTGAAATTCGGAGAAATATCTTCGACAGATATGGCGAATTCAGAAAGAAGGGGAAAGGATCTGGTCTTGGACTATTCATTATTCAAACATTGGTTCAGAGATATAGTGGAGATGTCTGGATAGAAAACCGTATCAAGGGAGATTATAAACAAGGGACTTCAGTAAAAGTTGAATTGAGAAAGGCTGATACACACATCTTCGAATTTGCTTGATTTATTTGACTTCTTTATAAAAATGATGTGAGATAATTGTTAATTGATATTTATTTTTTTCCACTTTTTTGTATTTGTAATCATTTATCTATAGAGAAATACAGTTGTGCCTCTCTTTTCTATTTTTTATACTCGTTCAAATAAAAATTTAAAAGCACATATTTAACACCCCCAACAGACCTTCTTGGAGATGTTATTATGGAGCATGTTTCTGTAAAAAATATTATTAAAAACATGAATATCAATGTTAAGCTAGCTTTTGTTTTCTCCTTCATAACTTCACTAGGAAGAGGTATTTGGATGGGAAGTGTTCTATCTGCTTATATCTACTATTTCTCAGGAAACTCTAACATAACTCTGGGCCAAACTTCTCTTGCTATGGGTTTAACTATGACAGTAGTTGTTTTTCCAGCTGGTATTCTGGCAGATAAATTCAGAAGAGATATTATGCTCAAAATTGCTTCTGTTTTTGGTCTAGCAGGTTTAGCCGTAATTCTGTTTGGAAATAACATGGTTTCGATTTTTGTAGCTTTATCACTCTGGGGTTTTTATCAAGCTCTAACCCGTCCAGCTTTAGAATCTATTCTAGCTGATTCTCTTGAATCAGGACGACGATCTAGAGTATATTCTTGGTTACACTTAGTTCGTCAAATCGCACAATCTATTGGTCCATTCATCAGTGTCCTTTTGTTCTACCTTTTTGGTGATGAATGGGAACTACCTATTCTGAAGAACGTTATTCTAGTTGGAATACTCGTTACAGCTGTTTCAATAATACTCATGGAGTTCTTCAATGACAAGAAAAGCTTAGGGTCTGTTAGTGAATCAATTTTAGAAGAAGAGGAACCTGTCGCTCTTGAAGACGATAATAAGAATGGTTTAAGATCAAGATTACCTAGAAAGGCTAAACTAATTCCATATCTCCTGGTTGGTTCGAATGTAATCATAGGGATAGGAGCAGGAATGACGATCAAATTCTTCCCAATATTTTTCATAGAAGTTTATAATATGAAACCAATGTGGGTAAGTGGGATAATGGGGATTACAGCAATCTTCACAGGCATATCAGGAATGGTAGCTCAGAAATTCTCCCTGAAGCGAGGGCGACCATTGATGATCTTCTCAGTTCAATTACTTGCTACACTATGCTTGTTCGGTCTAGTATTTTACCCAACCATATGGTTACTTATTCCTTTATTTGTTGCTAGAGGATCATTAATGAATGCAGGACAACCTCTTAGTCGCTCCATTCTGATGGATGTTGTTCCAAAGAAGAATAGAGGAAAATGGAATTCTTTGGAAACACTAGCCTGGGGATTCTTCTGGAATTTTTCAGCATTAATTGGTGGTTATCTTGTAGGTGATGTCTCTTCTAGAATGTTCTGGACTGTTGAAATTTTAACTAGTGGTGACCCAGCAGGTATCATTCCTAAATTTTGGCTAGTGTTCTTAGTGACAGCATGTGTTTATGTGGTAGGACTCATTCCGCTACTACTTCTGATTCCATTGGTCAAAACGGAAAAAATGGCTTCAGATAGTAAGAATATAGATACGAAGGTCTAAATCTTAAGTACATTTGGGATCGTCTACTAAAATACAAAATTATCCTTTATTTCCTCTATTTTAAATATCATCGTGAGTATTATTAGTTGATGAATACTTTCACTCTACCTGAATTAGCAGAAAAAGAGAAAGATGAGTGGAGGAAGATTCGTAGACCAATCAGAGGGAGGAGGAAATCTCGAGAAGAACGTAAGGAAAATGGGAAGAAGCATTCATCATGGGATGAACCTCTTAGAGAGAAACTTGAACGAGAACTCAACGAGTATGGTAATAAGTTTGATGTCAAGAGCAGTATCGAGCATTTGAAAAACTGGAAAAATGAACGGTTCGAGATAAAAGCTATTATTGGCGTTTTTACTGAATATGCAGTGTATACTTGTTCTTATGAAAAAATGAAAAGAGAATTAGAGTTAATGATAAGAGCTAGTAGACGTTATCCTGGGGAGTTAAAAGAAATTCAAGAAGAGATGGATTATATGATGGGAGATTGCGCGGTAGTTAGATAACCCTAAAAAAGACAACTTTTCGAGCAAATAATAATTCCTTTAGAATAGATTCTTTGTTGAAATAACAATTTTTACGGTTTTGTAAAAGAGAATTTCTTGCCTAGCTTTAAGATTCTACTATTTTACTCTGAAGTATAGAAATTAAGCTTAGAAATGTTAAAATAGTTTAAGGGTGCTCCTACATAACAACATAACATAGAATATAAATTATGGATTGAATTTTGTGAAAGACCATTGTACTTTCAAAGCAAACACATTAGTAGAGCTTAGAACAACTGATGTGACATTAAAATCAGTTTGTGAGAATTATAATTTCACAATTATTGAGACAATGCATTTGTTAGGATTAAAGCTCAAGTAAGAATTGAGCAGCAAAAAACTCCCATTTTTCTTCATCTTTCAACTGTTCTAGCAATTCTTCAAATGTAGCTTTCTCAGAAATAGTTTATGATCTAAGTGTTTTTGTTTAGACGCTAGTAACGTGTAATAATCCACTTTCTGATTATTCATTCTCCAACATTTCCTCTACTCTTCTTCTTTTCTTTTCCTTATTCACTGCTTTGATAGATGGAGTAATATATCTATGAAATAGGGAAGGTAGCCCAATATACAAGCAAACACAAAGGATTGCTAGAAATATAAAAAGACCTACCGATAATCCATGAGACAAGAAAAATATACCATACATCCACCCAAAGATAGAAGCAACAAAGAAGCTAATTGTTGCTACCAACAGAAAAATGTTTATGACTAATTTTGTATTTAATCTTTTATCAGATAACATCATTATTTTACTCCTCAGATGAGTTTCTCCACACTTTTCGCAGGATTTTGAGGATTTCTTAACTTCTTCACCACAATTAGGACAAGACAACAATTTAGCCATTCGAAGACGTCTTTCAGCTTTTCTTTTGCGCAAGTAAGGAACACCATACTTAGGCACTACAAATGCTAGAATAGCAGCACTAGCTAGCAATGGTAAGACAATAGAAAGTATTGTCACTGTAATAGGATTTGGACATGATAGTTCTCTGTTTAAAGGGAATAGGTCTTTCGAATGAGCAGAACCATCAATTTTATACGTACATTCATCTCCCAAGTTTGACCAATGATTCCCTTCTTTTACCTTTGGATCATACCATTTATTTCTTTGACCGTTATCAATAGCTTGAGAATAACCGCCTAAGTTATTATCTACGAATGAATTGTGATGAATAATGTTGTTATCAGCTTCAGAACCTAGATAGATTCCATAGCCTTCATTTTCTTGTAAAAGATTGTAAGAAACTACACAGTAATCAGACCAAAGATTGATTCCAATGTTATTGTTGCTACAGGTATTGTTGGCAACGATAGAATTACTGGAAGAGGGAAGATTGATTCCAATGTTATTGTTGCTACAGGTATTGTTGGCAACGATAGAATTACTGGAAGAGGAAAGTACAATACCAATCCCATCGATAGTACTAAAAGTATTGTTAATGACAACTGCAGTTCCATCTGCTACTTCATCGATATTAATACCATACTTTCTTGCGTCAACATAGCAATTACGAACAGTGAAATATTTCGTTGTACCATCAATATAAATACCACTATCAGCTGTTGTTGTAATTCTAAATCCCTCAATAACATAAGGATCTACTTCCGTTCCTGATCCTGGAAAAAACTCAAGTCCGTGATCATTAAATATGACAATTGGAGGATGAGGAGTTAACCCTAATGAAGTAGGTCTACAACTATTCTCTTCAGCAGTTATTTGCATATCTATATTCAATGAGTAGATTGACAATGTCAGTATTAATAGAATTAATATTGCTCTCTTTTTCATTAAATCACGCTTAATTATACTCAATATCGAATAAATAGTTTGTGCTGCTAATTCTTCAGAAGTAGTAATTCGTTTATTTCTCCTTAGCAGCCAACTTTTTCAAAATATTTTATAGCTCTTCTTTCTCTCTTTAACTATATTTCCCTTTCTTTATCAAGAACAGCTTTATCGATACAATAACTCCCACTCCAACTGTATAACTTAGCACCCAAATCAGTATATAGGTTGATTTATCCATCAATAATTCTGGTTTATCGATTCTTACATAGACTATTGGTTCATCTGTAGTCACTGAGTAAACTCCTAATGCCCATAATTGTTGAAATCTTGATGCCATATTTACTGTCCAAGCATTTACTGATATATTCGCTTCATAATATTCTCTGAAAACACTATTCCTTCTCTGATGAGCTGTGTTGATCATATCGTATCCTTTAACTAAGAATTCTTCTGGAGTAATATAATCTTCTAGCTCAAGAGACAATACTGTTACCATATCTGGAGCGAGAGCAGTTACATTTTCTAACCATTCATTGTTGTATGATGTTAGCCATACCTTAGAATCATAGTTTGCAGCTAAGATGACACCTAGACTGATGTTAAAATACTGAGAATAGTATGGATGATTTTCTGGGGGAGATTTGAAATCTACATTAGCAATTAGATTATTATTTTTTATGTAAGTCATCGCTTGTTCAAGTGTAGGTACGGTTGCATTTTGATAATCATCTATCAAATCAGAAGGAACTTCTCCCTCGCTAATTTTGTCATAAGGATCTTCTTCAACAAACCAAGCACCCGCATTAAGTGTTTGTAGCTGAGATATATTGAAGAAACTCGAAGGCGTATCAGCTAAGGTTGGAAAGGTTTCAGTAACATTGGTTGTTCGTTTCAGAGTATCGTCATGCATGAGAAAGGGTATTCCATCATAACTGATCTGAACGTCTATTTCTACTCCGTCACTACCTATCTGACTTGAATACATTATAGCTGGAAGAGTATTTTCAGGAGCATATCTTGCTCCGCATCTATGAGCTATAACGAGTGGTTTGTTTGGTAACTCTCCTCTAATTACATAGACTGGTTGGAATACTAGTGGCATAATAAGCAGCCAGCAGTAGAACAGCCCAACAAAAACTAAAGGCGCATATTTTCTTATTCTAGAAAAGCGTACAGAGTCAAATTGTTTTTTCGCTCTAGCAATCATTTCATCAAGAAGAGTAAACAAGAAAATAACAAATCCTAGTGCTATGAATAGGAAGATGAAAGGGCTATAATATTCCAGTACAAATGTTAAAGCTGAAGCTTCTTCACCAAAGGTATAAACTAGTAATGAGAAGAATCCAATTAAGAATACTGTTCCTGTGAACCCTAGTATTTTGTTTGCAGTGTTTGGTCTCACTTCTCCAGATTTTTTGATACTAATACTATATTTAGCAATGAAAATTAGTGAGTAAAGTAAAGGAACAAGAAAAACTAACATCAGAATAAGTACATAATTGGTGCTTAGACCAGTTAGATCAGACAGATAATCGTTGAATTCTTTATGCATAGGTCGTAACATGAAGAAAATAGATTCTAAGAATAATGCACCTAAGAAGAAAACATTAAACAGAATCAACCATTTTTTACCTTTGATGTGGTTAAACATTTTGACACTAACTTGTATAAAACTATCAATATAAAAATATACTTCATTTTCTAAACACTCACCTTCTTCAATTTACTTAAGAGATTAACAAGTCTTCAAATTCAAAACCTTACTATGTAACTTTATTTCCAAAATTTTTTAAGTATCGAATCATAGGTAATGATAATAGATGTGATTTGATTGCTAAAGAAAATGATTTTAGGTTTATTCTTTATTGCTTTATTTATGGGTTCTACTCAAGCTGTTTCCATTTATGCTCCTGATCAACTGGTTTTAATTCCCGGCTCTTATTCCTCAGGAAACACTAAAATAGACTTTTCCTCATTTAACATATTAAATGTCTATTTAGAATATGACACTATAATCAAAGTTGTAGATATTCTAGATTACCCTGATGTTTCAAAGTCGCTGGTTAGATTTAGAATTGTCCTGGATATAATCTCTTTTCCCGTTACCGACCCTTTTGCAAATGATCTGGTTTACGAATATGATTATCTAATCTGGGAGCATAATAGAACAATAGCTGTTCCTATGTACTATATCAAGATCACTAATGGAACAACCATTGTTCAAGCTTCGTTGATGGGAGAAAACACTTTTGCGGGTGTTTCTGATCTCAGTAACATGAAAGTCACTCTTAGTGATGGAAGAGAATTCCTCTGGGATGATTTTATTGGTATCTCCTCTCTTGAAACTGAAGCAGTAGTATTGGGTAATTTTATCATGGAACAATGGACTATGGGTTCTAATCTTCCAAGTAAAGAACAAAATGCTATCTCTCCAGAAGCTGCAATTGGTCAGAAGGTAGATTATGGATGGTATGAAGGTGATGTTGTAGAAACTTCTACTTTAACTGTAGGTGGTACAACTCACGAGATTATCAAAGTTCATATAAATCAAACAGAAAGTGATCCTATTCCAATTGGTGATGATTCTACAGTAATTATGCATATCTCTGAATCAGATTTCTTATATGAAGCAAAAACAGGTCTTATAGCTGGTTTTTATCAGTATAATGAAACAGGTTATGCTTATGCTCGTTATATTGCTGATGAAATCAAAATAAGTGAATCTAGTACCAGTGGAAATACCTTAACTTTACCTTACGATTATCTATTTGGAATCTTAGGTTTAGGTTTCATGATTAGCTTAGTTCTTATTCACAAAATGAAAAAGTAAATCTACTAGGTTTTTGCTTTTATTTTTCTTACATTTAAATAATATTTCCAAGCTTATGATCTAGCATTTGGTGTCGTTTAGTAGGAGTAATCTTTACAATTTGGTTACTAAAAATTTAGATGTGGAAGCCAACAGAACCACCTCTAGCTCATGAATAAGTACAGCATGTGCGTTCTTTCTTTTCCTATATTTTTTTATATCAGAGAGGTATTATCGTTCTTGAGAGTAGAATATGAAGTATCTTAACAGAACAACCTTTTTTAGTTTGATTCTCATAGCTGGATTCTGTTTCCAACTTGAAGAAAGTTCTTTGGGATTTGACAATATTGAGACTGTTTCTGTTAAGAATAATCTTACTGTTTACATTGACCACGACCCTATAATTATCGACGCAAATGATGATTTCATCACCTATGGTTTTGAAGGAAACGGTACTCTTGAAGCACCTTATATCATCGCGAATTTTAGCATAGTTGCTTATGCTGAATTTGGAATCAAAATCTGTTGTGTAACTAAGAAATATACCATTCAGAATTGTTATATCGATCTCGATTATGACTCTACTACTTATGCTATCTATCTCCAAGATTCCCCTGAATACTGCTCTGTTATCAATAATACTTGCGAAGATAACTATTATGGCTTATACCTAAAACATTGTTCAACGATGCAAATTAGTAATAATCTACTTACTGGAAATGTTAAAGGACTATATGCTTTTAATTCTAATCTACTGACAGTTTCTTATAATAACTGTACAGATAGCAATCAATTCGCATTTGAATTCTACGATTGTATATGGATAGATGTGATGAGCAACATAATCTATGAAAATCTGCAAACTGGTGTCAAATTTAACGATGTTGATGCGAGTATCATCTGGCAAAATTTCTTTATTGAAAATTACGGTTATGCTGTGGAATTAAAATCTAATACGGATGATAATGAGATCTATCTTAATACCTTCATCGATAATGCAATACCATATGAAGCTCAAGCTTACGACAGCGGAGAAAATCTTTGGTATGATGATGTAGCATTAATCGGGAATCTGTGGTCAGATCTGGGATTCAACTGTTATTATGAGCTTGATGGCGCAGGGGAAGCTTATGATTACTATCCAATAAACAAAGAAGTAGATTGTACAATCTACACTCTTCCTACTTCCACAACAGAACCAACTGAAGTTTCTTTTGCATTAGAAATAGCAATTATAGTGCTAATCTCCTTAGCACAACTAATGCATTTCAGTAAACAAAAAAAGGAATAATGAAAATCTAATTCTTTATTTCCAGTATTCTTCGTCGGTGTAGTCACCAATTACTCCAATAGATTCCGGACCAAGATGAGATAGTACAGATCCACCGCTTTGAGCAATTTCTACTTCCATCTTGGGGTATTTTTCTAGGATAATCTCTTTCATTCTCTCAGCATAGTCTTTTCGACTACCATAGACAATAGTGAATAATCTTGGCTTTTTAGTGAAATTATCTGTGTTCAGTTTAAGTGATTCGTGGAAACCCTCTTCTACATTGGTTGCTGAACCTGCTGTTTCCACATTTCCTTCAGGATTCATGGTAACTATGGGTTTCTTCCTCATTAGTGAACCTAGAGCGTATTTGTAAGTTCTAAGTCTTCCTCCTTTCCATAGATATCTTAGAGTTGGAAGAAGAATGATAGTTTTAATTTTTATTGCTTGTTCTCTTAGAATTCCAGCAATTTTTTCTCCATCATATCCTTTTTTGATCAATTTCAAAGCCATTCTTATAAGAAAGACTTCAGGATAAGAAGCAGATTTAGCGTCGATAATATGTATCTTAACATCTTTGTTTTTTCTAGCTAATTGTTTAGCTGCTAAAGTGGAACTATTGAATGTACCACTTAATCCTGCTGTAACGTTGATAACAATAAGTTCTGTTGCTCCAGCATCAATCTGCTTTTGATAAGCAGTTATAAAGTCTCCAGGATTGGGTTGAGAAGTTTGAGGGACAAAAGAGTAGAGCTTCAATTGAGGAATATGAAGAAAAGCATGTTCATCTTCAAACAATTGGTAATATTTTTCTCTATCAAAACTCTCGTCTTCAACAAGAGTTTCTCCATGGACAACCATGTATAAAGAAACAATTTCTATGTTGTTTTTCCTTGCGAAATCATAAGGTAAATCAGATGCAGAATCTGTAACGATTCGAATAGTCATAATAATAAAAATATTAGCCAAAATAAAAAGGTACTCGTGAAACTTACATTTTTTCACGAGAAAGAATAAACTAAATAGATGCACCGCAACTTGAACAGAATTTAGCATTAGCGCTTAATTTATCTCCACAATTGGGGCAGTTTTCATTCTTTGATGGTTCTTGAGGTATATATTCTACTTTGGTTGGTCCTTCTTGTTGAACTGCTTGTTGTACCACTTGACCTCCTGGAGGTGCTACTAACTTCATGTCTCTACTCAAATCTCTGAAACCTATTAGCATAAGGAAAAATCCAACTAAACCTACTATTCCTCCATATAAGGTGAATGCTGTAATAATTGATGATACCGCTTGAGCAGCTAGACCTATAACTAATAGACTGGAAACTGTCCCTCTATATCGGCCCAGATTCCTATATTCATTGAATAGTTGATAGATGAAGTATGCTGCAATGGCTAGTGAAATACTTCCAATTATAGATACAACAATTCCTCCAGTTCTTGGGATAAAGATTCCTGCAATTATTGTAATTACATATCCATAAAATCCATAGCTAATGTATTTTGAGGTTTCTAGTGTTCTATCTGCTTCATGTAATTTGCTAAAACCAGAACCTAATTTGAAATATTGAATGAATAATAATATTCCAACAACCGCTAGTACTATTCCTACTAGAATAATAAAAATTGCTGCAATTAGTCCTGTTGTAAACAAACCAGCTGCCATGATGTCATCAACGAATTGATAGATATCATTTGGGTCTATATTTTCTATATTTTCAATTGTGAATCCTAATACAACGAATAATGTTATTCCTAAGATAGTAACTAAAATTATTCCAACTACAATTTCAAAGATAATATAATTCTTCAGCTTGTTTGCGCTCTCAGAAATATTATGTTTTGAACGTTCAAACGCTTGAATATTGTAACCTTGATTCATTTTAATCTAATATTCTATATCCCTCGACTATTATATATCTGTGCTTTTGAACATTAGAATAAAAAGAACACTTTTTTTGATGTTCAAACTTAGATTCTTGCAGAGTACTGTAATTTTTTTATCTTGGTAAACAATCCTTTTAAGTATACAAATTTTTCATCATTGGGTTTATATTATGCGCCAAGGGTTAACATTCGACGATGTTCTTCTTGTCCCTAAAAGGTCATCAGTTTTTTCAAGAAAGGACATAAATACTTCTACAAGATTATCTAGAAACATCAATCTAAATATTCCAATTGTTGCTTCTAACATGGATACTGTTTGTGAGAGCAAAATGAGTATAGTTATGGCACAATTAGGAGCTATTGGGATAATTCATCGTTTCATGACCGTAGAGGATCAGGTTTCTGAAGTCAATAAAGTCAAAAGATCAGAGATGATTAGAATAGACCATCCTTATACTATTTCACCAGCTGATACTTTAGATGATGCTAAGAAAATGATGGACGATAAAGGTATCTCTGGTATTTTAGTTATAGAAAATAACAACTCACTGGTTGGAATATTAACCACTCGAGACATTTTGTTTGAGGAAGACGGCTCAGTAAAGATTTCTGAACTCATGTCTACCGAATTAGTTACAGCTCCTTCTGATATTTCCATAGATGAAGCTAAAGAAATTCTTCAAAAGAATAGAATAGAGAAATTACCTTTAGTGGATGAGAAAGGAAAATTGAGTGGTCTCATAACATCTAAAGATATAATCAAAAGTAAAGTATTACCAGATTCTTCCAAAGATTCAAAAGGCAGGCTTTTGGTTGGAGCTGCGATAGGTGTGAGAGGAGATTATCTTCGTCGAGCTGAAGAACTTATCAATGTTGGTGCTGATGCTTTAGTCATAGATATAGCCCACGGTCATTCTGATTTAGCAATAAATACTGTTAAAGATATAAGGAAGAATTTCGGAGATGTTGAGCTTATTGCAGGCAATGTTGCTACTGGTGAAGGTACAAAATCCTTAATTGATGCTGGTTGCGATGCTATTAAGACAGGTGTTGGCCCTGGATCCATATGCATTACTAGAATAGTCACTGGTAGCGGAGTTCCTCAACTTACAGCAATTTTGGATTGTGTTGAAGCTGCTAAAGAGTATGATGTTCCTATTATCGCTGATGGTGGAGTTAGGAATAGCGGAGATCTTGCAAAAGCAATTGCTGCTGGTGCTTCATCTGTTATGATCGGTGGTATGTTAGCTGGTACTGAAGAGAGTCCTGGAACCTCTGTTCTACGAGGCGGTCGGAGTTACAAAATTGTTCGTGGGATGGCTAGTCTCGGTGCAACTCTTGGTAGAGAAGCAAGAGAAAAGAAAAAAGGTTCCTTTGATGAACTAGATATGGGTAGTGTAGTTCCCGAAGGAGTTGAAGCTGTTGTTCCTTACAGAGGTTCAGCTGTAGATGTTCTTCAGCAATTAGTTGGTGGTTTGCGAAGTGGAATCTCATATTGCGGTGCTACTAACATTAAAGAGATGCAAGCTAATGCTGAGTTTAT
>CAZPXJ010000032.1:0-25697 GCA_964590855.1 uncultured archaeon | reverse complement strand
CATCTTTCACCAGAAACAAACTAGCAAAGATGATAACAGGTACCAAAAATAAGGCTGATATATGGTGAACTTGCACCGTAACAATTGCTAATATACTAGCAGCAATTTGAGCTCTGAAACTTTTAGGTTTGCACAGATATAGATACAGACACAAACTGAACAAACTAATACCCAATGAATTGGGTCTGCCTAGAAGCATCTGTATTCCAATCATAGCGGGGAAAAGAAGGATGAGAGCAAGATATTGTAATTTCATGTTGTGTGAGAGATATCCGTTCTTCTTCTTTTCAGAATGACGTATAAAGGCGATGATTGTTAAGTCGAAGATAAGTATTGGAATAATTATACTAATGAATTCATAGAGAATTTCTGAACTGATCCCAGTCATTAGTGAAATGCCTGAGGCTAGTATATGAAGTCCTGGAAAATCATAATATGAAGGTGAGATGGAAGACTGAAATATGTGTCCTTTCTCTATTATTGCATCAATATATTGTAAATGAATATATGAGTCAAATCCAAACATTCCTAGATTGAAATAAAGTATTAGGAAAATGAGAAGAATTTTCCCAATGATCAAAATAGGAACAAATAAGGATTTCTTAGCCACAATCACACCTAACTGTATTCTTCTAAATAAACTTTTATTGCATTTTCTGGTTCAAGTATGGGGGTTCCATGACCAGGTAAGATAGCATTAGGCCTTGAGAGTTTGAACATCTGTATTGATGATTTTAAAGCTTGATCATAATCTAAAGCATAACCCTTGTTGGGGGGTAGAATCTTATCTCCTTGCTTGTTTGTATTAATTATATCGCCACAAAATAGAGCTCTAGTTCTTGTGTCCTCAAATGCAATTGTACCTGGAGTATGACCTGGGAGATGAAGTACCTTTAGGTCATATACTACTTCACCATTGGTTACAATTTGATCTATTGTATAACCAGATCCGGAAAAAGCACTCGAAAATGAAGTTGTCATTTTAGCGAAAAAACCATCTCTTGTTGGCATCTTTTCAGTTTTCATAATATATGCGCTTTCATCTTTATGAGATATAACTTCTGGACCATATAGTTGCCCTAAAGTTTCAAGACCTCTTATGTGATCCAAGTGAGCATGAGTAATCAAAATAGCTTTTAACGGTTTATCTGGACAATGTGTTTTTATTGTTTGTATGACATTTTTTGCGTTTTTTGACATTCCTGTATCAATTAAGACACAATCATATTCTCTTTCAATTAGATAACAATTGACAAAACCGGAAACAAGATAAATATTCTCGAGAACTCTCATTATACTGTATTATCTATAAGAGTTTTAAAATCATTCCATCTTTTTCTCTTGTTTTTTCAAGAACTTAAAACTGTTGCAATTTGAACATCCTTGATTCTTAAGTTTTTCAATCGTTACAAACTTACGATCTTTTCCAACAGTATATTCCTTTTTGCATTCTTTGCACATATATGTACGTGAAATAGGGTTAACATCTCCAGTGTATAACGGACCTTCATAACCATCTTGAATTAACGGAACTGCGGATGTGCTTACAAACAACCTGTATAATGTAGAAATTCCACCTATTTTCTGTGCCCCCATATATTCATTGAATCCATATTTTATGTCAGCTATCAAGCATCCCATTGCCGTCAAATCTCTTTGAATTTCTAACAGCTGTTCAGGCGGTTTATTACTGAATGAAAGATAGAAGACTCCATTTTCTTGATTCGAAAGAAGTTGAATACCACGAGAAACAAACAATTGTACACCAGTTTGAGTATATGGTGGATCTGTGATAAAACAGTCAAATGAATTGATATAGGACTCAGGAAGTGGTTTTCTAAGGTCGTGTTTTACAAACTCTATGTTTAAATCTAACTCCTCGTTTATCAAATTAATAATCTTTCTCAATTTAGAATCAATATCAAAGACAACTATCCTTGAAGACGGATGAACAAAAAGAGCTAGAGCTAAACTAGTTAAGTCACTATCTCCCATAAATGCATAGTTATGATAGAATAAATCATAATGATGACTCATTGCAAGAACTCTAAAAAGGCTAGTTAGAGGGGTCGCAAATGATTGGTCAATTACTGTATTTGGTTGTCCTCTTAATTTAGAATACTTCTCAATTATTTCCAACTGCTCTTTGAATTTGTCTAAAGGAAACAACAAACCAGATTTTGAACAATTTTCGCAAGAGAAATCTTCATTTAACCCACTTATTGAAGAGATAACTTTCTGACCTTGAGAAGTAAGTGTTGTTCCTGCATTTACTCTTTTACACCAACCCAATTTCTCTAGTTCATTTCTAATTGCAACACAAAGAGGAACGGGTAAACCTACTTTCTGAGACAGTATCTGCATTGGAGAATTAGGAAATCTATCTATGGCAGCAAAGAATTTTATTATGCCGTTAATGCCTTCCTTCAGTTTCACATTAGTCTGGACAGCTGAGAATGAATCAGAGATAGTTTGTCTATCCATACTTTAAATTAAATAGTATATTCAAAAATTTGGTGGATATAGACAAAAGTGCTAAGATTGAAAAGATATAATGCGATAATACTTTTTAAAGAAGAAAATATAGTACGAGCAAGAGCATTATGTTTGAAGCAGTTAAAAATTATCCCTATTTGAAATATAAGAACGATGAAATTCATCTTTATGATAAACGAATTGATTCGTATCTATCAAAAAAGGAAACACCAATTTTCATATATTTAGAAGACAGATTTCGAAACAATGCAGAAATTCTAAAACAGAATTTAGAAAATAATATTCCAAATTTATTCGTCTCTTACGCAATAAAAGCAAATTATTTGGGTAGAATTTTACTGGATGCAAAGAAATTTGGTTTAGGAATTGAAGTAATGTCGCTTTTTGAGCTAAAGCTAGCTCAAGAAGCTAAAATCCCAAACAAAAACATTATCTTTAATGGACCTGCTAAAACAGAAGAAGAGCTTGATTTTGCTCTTAGTAAAAAAATAGGACATCTAAATGTCGATTCTTTGAATGAACTTATTCTCGCTGAAAGTATAGCAAAAAAATACGAAATGGTTCAGCCAATTACCATTCGAATTCACCCCCAGTTAGATGACAAAACAGAGAAAAGGATGCTAATAAAGAAAAACAGTAAACTTGGAATAGACTATTCTAGAGGCATAAAATTATTTGAATATGCAAAAAAGAGTAAAAATCTCAATCCAGTAGGAGTACACACTCATATAGGAACAAATCTAACATCACATGATTTTTACGATGAACTATTGGGATTTTTGAACAAATATATTACAGATCTTGAAAAGAAGAATGGTATTTCAATCAATAATATCAATTTGGGGGGGGGATTAGCGAGTAAATCCATACTAGATGAAAATGGATTCCAAATTGAGAAATTAGGAAAACAAATTTCTTCTCACATCTCGAATATAGATGAGAAAACAATAATATTTGAACCAGGAAGATATTTGATTGAAGATAGTTTTATTGCAATAACACAAGTTCTCAGAACAAAAAAATCTTGGGGGAGAAAATGGGCTTTTACTGACATAGGTGCTAATTCTCTAATTCCTATGAGATATTCTCACTATAAAGTTATTCCACAAAAATACAAAGGAAAAGGCCAATACACAAATATTGGAGGACCTTTATGTTTACCAGTAGATGTACTTACGGATGAATCCGTAGATTTTGAAATAGAAGAAAAAGATCTTCTAATTGTCTTAAACTGTGGAGCATATACTATGTCGATGAGTGAACAATTCGGTTACCCAAGACCCGCTATATATGGCTTAAATCAAAATAAGGAAATGGAACTTATCAAACTAGCAGATGATATAGATATAATGGTAAAAGAATCTTTCTAGGGAAAAACATGAATAACCTTTGTAATAGTCAGGAGATCTGTTCGAAACATTGTGGAAGTAAATGTTGTAGAAGCACACCTCCAGCATTAACTAAAGAAGATGCTAAAAGAATAAAAGAAAAAACCAACAACAGTGATTGGTATAATTCTATTGAATTAAAGCAAAAAACCGCACATGTAGTTGCTAAGAAGGATAATACAAAAGATTGTTTCTTTCTATCTGATGAAGGGTTATGTGATATTTATAATTATAGACCCTTAGATTGTAGATTGTTTCCATTCTTTGTTAAAGTAAAAAAACGAAGTGAAAACGAATATGATATCAAATGGTTAATTTGGTATTGCCCATTAACCGAAGAGATGGGAAAAGAACAATTGAAAAACGAAGCAGAAAAACTTCTGCTATCGTCTATAAAAGAAAACCCTGATCAAATTTTTGATTATCAAGAAGCGATGTATGTATCTGGAGGGTATAAAAAGAAACACTTCTTTAAGGAAGAATGTTTAAAGGTATAAGGAGTGATTCACAATAATGACCTCAGTCTCCCTCATAATACCAACCTACAACAATGCTTCTACACTTAGAGCATGTTTAGTTTCAGTAAAAAAACAAACACTATCTCCAAGTGAAATAATAATAGCTGATGGTCACTCAAGTGATGATACTGTCAACATAGCAAAAGAATTCGGTTGTAAGATTATATATGAAGAAGGGGGAACAAGGGCAGCTGCTTGTAATGCTGCACTTAGTATTGCTGAAGGGGAGTTAATTGCTTTTACAGATTCTGATGTAATTGCAAAAGAGGACTGGTTAGAAAATCTTGTATCCACTCTAAACACAATTGGAGATGAAAGTGTTGTCTGTATAACAGGTCCAAATATAGAATATCCAAACGAAAGTTTGTTTGGAAAAGCAGTGGAAGCGATATATAATACCTTTCTTGGTGGAGGTTGGTCAGAACAAGCTAGAAGCATCTTCAATAAGGAAGGAAGATTTGTTGAAAGTGCTGCAGGATGTAACGTATTGTATAAGAGAGATGCATTGAACGAAGTTCTTCCCTTTAATGAATCTTTATTGACGGCAGAAGATACCGATATAAATTTCAAACTTCTAAAAAAAGGTTATAAACTTTATTTCACACCAGAAGCAATCGTTTTCCATCAACGACCACAAAACCACAAATCATTCAGATCTAAATCAAAGAAATATGCTATAGGCAAAATCCAATTCTTTAAGGAACATAAAACTGGTCTTGAATTATGGCACCTATTACCTTCACTTTACTTTATAACAGGAATCTTTCTATTTTTTGGATTGTTTGCTAGCCTTTGGATCTGGGTTGGTATCGTAGCATATTTTGGTTCTTACCTTATTGTGATAAAACTTGTCTCTATAATTCAAGCTATAAGATTTAGAGAGTGGAAATATCTTTTCTTATTACCTTTGATGTTTATGGAAGGTCATTTATCATGGAGTAGTGGCATATTAAAAGAGATTTTTGTACCTATGAAAAGAGAGTGAAATAGATGTCCCTAAACATTGCAATGATTTTCGAATTAGGCCCACACGATGATGGTTCAATCGGTGGAGGTGTAGAACTACACGCACTAAATCTATCAAAAGCTCTTGTGAAAAAGGGGCATAATGTAACATACATAACAGGTTCCATCCCTAACAATGAAAAGAGTACAAATATTAATGGAGTAGAAATCAAGAGAGTAGATTTATTATCAATAATTAAACGAAGTTATGATGCTCAACAATTAAAATTCTCCAGACAACTCTCTTTCTTGTTGAAAAACACTTTACCAATCTTTAGAAGAGAGATAAATGACGAGAAGTATGACCTATTTCATGGACACGTCTATTCTTCAGGTTTAATAGCAGCTTCTTTGGGTAAGAGAAATCACAAGATAATTATTAATACCATGCATGGCTCATATTACAAATACTGGGGACAACTTGTAAAGAATCGAATCAAGGCAGGATTCTACAGAAAAATGGAAAGAAAGTTAGCTCCTTACTTAGCTAAAAAATCTCATTGTCAGATTCATACAGATTACGATTTTGCTCAAATAGTGAAGAACTGGAGTAAAGAAGAAACAAAAGGCAAAATCCACACCGTGTTAAATGGTGTAGATATTGAAAAATTCCATCCAAATATAGTTCCAGAAAAAGCAATTGTCAAGGAAAATATCCCCATAATTATGACCACTAGAAGATTGGTAGTAAAAAATGGAGTAATCCATTTGGTTCGAGGATTTGAAAAAATCTTAGAAAGACATCCATCTGCAAAATTAATAGTTGTAGGTGATGGACCCGAAAGGTATTCAATTGAAAAGGAAATTATGAAAAGAGACTTATCTAAAAGTGTTCAATTAACTGGAATGATACCTAATAACAAGATTCCTTCTTATTTGGCTGTGGCTGACATAGTTGTAGTTCCAAGTATAGTAGAAGCATCTAGTATCAGTGTTCTCGAAGCCATGGCCATGAGAAAAGCAATAGTAGCCTCAGATATTCCTGGTATCAGAGAGATAACTGACCAAGGAAAGAATTGTGTGCTGGTACCTCCACAAGATCCTAAGGCTCTAGCAAATGGTGTCATAGAACTACTAGATTCAGAAGAGCGTGCAAAGAGATTAGCAAAATTAGCATATGATAAAACAGTTAAAGAGTTCAGTTGGGAGAAAAAAGCACAAGAAACAGAAGATCTTTACATGAGTGTGCTCGATAGGAGTTGACATCTAGATGGAAACAAGCTTCTGTTTTAGAGTTGATATAGATACTTGGAAAGGGATACACAAAGGTCTTCCACAGAGTATAAATTTAGCAACTGAATTCTCTATTCCAACTACTTTTTACTTGAGTTTGGGTCGATATGCTACAGGGAAAAACCTTTTTCGAATCATTCAAAACAGAGAACCAATTAAGAGAAAAACACCAGTATGGAGAAGAAATCACTGGTCAGATCTTTTTCGGGGAATTCTTCTTCCGTCTAAACAAATAGATAAGAATACAATGTACAAAATACGGGGATTTGAATCAAATGAGTATTCAGAATTTCACCCTCACGGATATAATCATGTAACCTGGGCAAATGAGTTTAACGAGTTTAATTTTAACAATACTTCAGAGTATCTTGATTTAATGATCCAGGAATATATCGAAATCTTTGGAAGACAACCTATTGCAAATGCTGCACCAAATTTTGTAGTGAATCCTTTCTATTTGAAATTACTAGCAAAAAAATCGTTCAAATTTGCTTCAGATTTCATATACCACTCACCCTTTTCACTTTCATTAGACAACAAAAATGAAAAAATGAATTCCATCTTACAATTACCTGTTACAGAAGAAACGATAGAAGGTTTGATAGCAAAAGGAAAGGACCAACACGAAATCGTAGAATTTTACAAACAAAGGTTTAGAGAAATAGTAGATAAAGGCATTACCTATGTTTGTTTATATTCCCATGCAATTTATGAACCACTAAAATTACGTTCAGTTCTAGAAGGAATATTCGAATTAACATTTAAATATGACATGAAACCTTTAACACATTCAGAGTTTTATAGTCTAGGAAAACAGTATCCAACAATAAGTTTAGAAGACATTATCAAGGAGACACATGAAAAATGAAAGAAAAAATAGTATGTATACTTACTCAAGAATATATGAGAGGAGCAACATGGATCTATAGTGAGGAATTAGCTAAAGCTATGAAAAGACAAAGTGATTGGAAACCAATTTTAATTACAGCTTTAAGAGATGAGAAATTAACTCCCAAACCTGAAAAATCGGATATTCCTATAGAATTTATTAAAACCACTTCTTCAAGATTATTTTATTCAAACAGTTATTGGAAAGGTACCAACCCTATTGTAAATTCCAAAAATCCTTCAATCATTCATGGAAATCTTCCAATGCTTTCTACTCGCAAAATAAAAACAACTAGACCAATTGTTGAAACAGTTCACACAACGTTTTATGGAGAACAAAAATCCATTATAGAAGAGCCTTCTACTACTTTAAATTGGGTTGAAAGAAGATTATTATTAGGGTATCCAATTATGAGTAGAATCGAGACTAAACTCATGAAACAAGCTAGTCATCTCATTGCAGTTAGTGAACCGATTAAACAAGAAATTATAGAAAACTATCCTGTTAAGGAATCTAAAGTCACTGTTGTTCCAAACGGAGTCGATACAACCAAGTATGTGAGGGTAGAACAAAAAATCTACGAGAAAAGTGATGAAGAGTTTGTCATCGGATTTTTGGGAAGATTGATGATTAGAAAGGGTTCAGAGCTGCTGATTCCAATATTGAAGAAGGTAAAGAGCATGAACCCGAAAGTAAAATTGTTGTTTGCAGGTGACGATCTAAATCAAAGAAAAAATTTTATTAAAGCATTGAAGGACAATAATCTTTCTGAATCAGTTATTGATTTAGGTTATATTGATGAGAATATGAAGAACAGTTTCTTCAGTTCAATTGATCTGTTTTTACTTCCTTCAAATTATGAAGGAATGAATTTAACATTATTGGAAGCCTTATCTTGTCAAACACCCATTCTTGCAGCACCAGAGGCGGTAACATTTGATCATGGTAGTACCATAATTACAACAAAGCGGAACGCTAAATCTTTTGCAGATAAGATTATAGAATTAATGGAAAATAAACAACAATTATCATCAATAGCTAAGAAATCTAGAGAAATAGCAGAGAAGTATACTTGGGATAACACGGCTAAACAAACAATAAAAATCTATGAAAAAATCTTATGATTCGTCGATGTTACGTTCAGTCTTCTTCTTTTTTCTTTCTTCCTTCTTTGCGGCTTTTCTTTGTTTTCGCTCTTGTTTTAATTCTTTTGTATCAGCAAGAGGAAGGATATATAACCAGAAAATTGGTAACCAGATGATTAGAATGACATAACCAAGATAGTTGTGCACTGGATCCGCAATTGCGGATCCCTGATAATAATACAATGAGATAATAATCATTATTCTTATCAAATTCATGATATAGGTTCCAACAATTCCAAGTAGAGCCACTACTGCAACTAAAACATTCCACTGATGGCGTTTTCGTGCTTCAAAAAGCATAAGAAGAAAAACAGCAACAAAAACTGTTAAAGAATGAATGCCACTGCAAGCTGCATCAATATAGAGAGAACCCTGTCCACTGGGAGCACTATCAAAAATAATCCTTGTCATCCATTTTGTTTCCGTTATTGTTGTAACAGAAACCCAACTAGAATCTAATATATCTATTCCAAAACCCATTACTATTGAGGAAGTAAGGAAACCAGTAGATCTAGTCAACCATCTTGCCAAAGACGTGTTAAATATTAACTCTGAGATATTAGTAAAAATGAAAATGTAGAATATTGTAGTCAAAACTACAACATATATTCCTGGAGAACGGTACTTTCTAAAAATCGGATCATCCCAAGAGATATACAAGACAAGAATTAGTGCAAGCACCAAACCAATAGGAACAAGAGAAGCACGTAAAACAGTATTTTCTACACCTGTATATGTTTCATATAGAACATACAGAGTGACTACCAACCCAAAGAGAAGAGCTGAAATAGAGTATCTTACATATCTGTTCTTCAGTGGAATAATAATTGGTTCAAGTATAGAATATGTTCGTGATGATAAATCAGAAACATTTTCTTTTGATTTAGAAATGAATCTAGATAATTTTGTTTGAGGTTTCTCATTAGATGATTCATCAATAATGGATGGCGTATTTCTACCATTTTGAGAATCAACATCATCTGCCATTTGAATCATCTACTTATTACTAAAAATATCTTCGCCATTTGTTAAACCTAACGTTTCTTCAAATGGTTCTAAAGTAATGTAACGAGATGAGCTCATTCGTCTTCGAAGATGATGTTGTTGAAGGCATTATCAACATTTGGAAAACGAAAGTCTGTTGATTGCTTTGAAGCATAATGTTCTCTATAAAAATCTCTTAATGCTAATCTTATTGCCTCTGACCTCGATGCATATCGTCCCTGAAGAACCATTTCGTCTAAAATTTCTACAAATTGACTAGGAAGTCTGATTGAAATCAAGTTCATTTTATAACCCCAGATATGTGAATTATCCTAGTAAAGGTGTTCAACCATTTATAGATTTGTAACACTCTTTGTTCTAAAATGTTCAGCATTTCGACTCCACCTTTGCATAATATTTAAGGTTTACCTCGCCGACAATAACACTCTAACAGTAAATTAAGAGCTATTAGAAAATAAAACTAAAAACTAGGTAAAAAATTAGATTTTAGATTTGTACAAACTTGTTACACTTCTGACATTCCAAAATAGTACCAGGAGGTAGGGGGGTTTGTGTTTTTTGTAGAATGTTACCACAATAGCAAACATAACCTTGCAATCTTGCAGGATTACCATAAACCAACTCGTGGTTATTGATATCTTTTGAAACCAAACTTCCAGCACCAATCATTGCATATTCTCCAATTGTGATTCCACATATTATTGTTGCATTTGCACCGATAGATACGCCTTTCATTACTTGAGTTTTTACAATTTCCCAATCAGATGTAGCAGCTCTTGGCAGATAGTCATTTGTAAAACACACATGTGGTCCAACAAATACATCATCCTCAATTGTTACGCCTTGATAAACAGATACAAAATTCTGAATCTTGACATTATTACCTATGGGAACATTTGTATCAATAAATACAGATTTTCCAAAGTTGCAGTTTTTTCCAATTTTTGCTCCTTTTCTTACTTGAACAAGATGCCATATTTTTGAACCTTCACCGATAGAAACGTCTTCTTCAATGAAAGCTGAAGGATGAACATAGTAGTCTTTATCTGCACACATACTCTACAATTCCGTTAAAATAATAAAAAAGTTTACTACACAGAGTATTTTTACAATTTTGAACAACTCAGACATTCCGGATCTCTCTCAATTTGAAATATTTCATAAGAATTATATTGTAAATCTACATACATGATTTTATTTGCTAGTAGTTTCTCTGAATCTCTAAAGACCAAGAATTTTATTGCTTCATTTGCTTCAATTACACCAAAGAATCCAGCTATCGTACCAATCACACCATCTTCACTTGTAGTAGGGTAAGTACCAGGGACAGGGATTTCTTTAAACATACAACGATAACAAGCACTTTTACCAGGAATTACAGTCATCATCTGTCCCTCAAATTGATAGACACCACCAACAACAAAAGGAATTCCGAGCTTACAACAAGTATCATTTACAAGAAATTTGGTTTCAAAGTTATCACTTGCTTCAACTACAAAATCACAATCAGAAATTATGGTGTCTATATTAGATGAATTCAAAGAGATTGAATGTTCAGATAATTTTACATCTGGATTGAGTTTAGTTATTTTCTCATATGTGGAAGTGGTTTTTGCTTTGCCTTTATCTCCTTCATAGTGAAGAATCTGTCTATTTAAATTAGACAACTCGACTTGATCTTGGTCAACAAGTTTGAGAGAACCAACGCCAGTTGATGCTAAATAATAAACAATGCTTGACCCCAAACCCCCTAAACCAATAACACAAACCTTGCTTGATTTTAGCTTTTCTTGTCCTTGAATCCCAAAATTAGATATTATTATTTGTCGGTTATATTTCTCAAGTTCTCTCTCATCTAGCATGTGATTATCATAATACTGTTAAAAATATTATACAATAATCTTTCTGAAATATAATAATAAAATGTATAAGATGCCAAAATATTTAAAATCGTTTCATCTCAATGGCACAAAGACTAGAAACGCGAGGGTTTCAATAATGAAGAAGTTAAGAAGTACAATTGTTACTTTAGCTGTATTATTTACAATTTCCATGTCATTTTCAGTAATGTATGGTATAGTACAAGCTAATCAATCAGCAGATTTACCAATAATACAACCAGAAAGAATAAACACATCCGTTCCGTTAGCAGAAGATTTGTCCCTAAAAGACGATTTGATGTTTGAATATGATTACGGAATTAATGCTACAGCATCAATTAATAGATCTATAGAAATTCAAACATTTGGTGTATTATCACTGGTTGATTCAATAAAACTCGAAATTGTTGGAAATGTGAATTTAACTTACTTCAACTATACATTGCCAAATATCCACACTAATAACATTACACATGCTGGGTTCCGTGTTTCAAATGAATCTTATGAAGCTATTGCTAATGCAACATCTGTGCGTTCATACACATATCAAAAGATGATCAACTATACAACATTTATAATCCCTCTGCATGTTAATAGAACGAGTTTCGGACAAGGTCAAGTAATATACATCAATTCTTATCTTGAATTTGCTTATCCCTATTCATATTGGATAGAAGGAGGAGAACAAGTTCTTCATTATGAGGAATTAATCTATCCATTGATAAATAATATCCCGATCATAAATGGTTCAGTGTGGGTTCAGAAACAAGGTGGAGATGTTTTTCTAACAGACAGAATCACACCAAGCAATGGTACGCATGGAATCTACAATTCTATCGACACAGAACAAGGGGTAATAAAATGGAGAAATATAACTCGAAGTCCATTTAACTACTCACAATCATATGATGAAGATGTTTTCATGGATGTCTATCTAACTGCTGTTGCAGCAGGTGGAGACATAGAAACTCCTGCAAATACCATGTTATTCAAAGCTACAGAGATAAATCGAAAAATCGAAGTAGATCCTTATGGACTAATTAAAATCACTGAACAACAGAATCTATACTATTTTGGTCCAGAAAGACCAGAAGAAGGAAATCTGTATGACCTCAAATTGTGGGCATTAAACTCTTTTCCAGTCATTCTACCAATCAATGCAACCGTTTTAGATCTTTATGACGAAATAGGTTCATTAAATCAAAAATACCAACTGAACGATGATCAATTCTTTGAACCAGGTTCATATAATCAGCGTCCTAGTGTATTTATTGGTCATGATGCACTAGTAATTTTTCCACGATCACCATTATTCAATGGAGATGAATTCAGTTTTACAATAGTCTATACTGTACCTATGGAAGTATATTTTGAGAAAGAACAAGGAACTCTCAACTATAAAATGAGATTTGAACCTTGTTCGATCATCAATTGGACTGTGGAACAACTAAACGTAGATTTGGTTCTTCCAAAAGGAGCTGTATATCATACTATTAGTTACTATAATCCTGATCCTTATCAAGATATGACACTCAATTATGAAAAGAAATTCAAACTCATGTCTTTAGGATTTAAAAGAATTCTAAGTTTCTCATTTACTACTTTTACTGGAAATGATAATGCTCGTTTGACTGTAGAATTTACTTATTCAAGATTGAATGTTCTAATCACTTACTTCCTCCAAGCTCTTACGGTTGGCATAGTATTTGCCATTTATCTTGGAATTAGATGGTCAACAAAGAAAACTAAAGATTTGGTAGTAAGTGAATCTGAAAGAGAATTGATTCCAGTTGAAGAAATTGAGGAATTCGTTAAACAATATGAGGAAGTTCTATCTATTCAAGAAAGGCTTAGAGAAACTAGAGGTAAAGTTGCAGCAAAGAAAATGAAAGCAAAAGAAGGCAAAGATCTGATTGCAAAGCTAGAAACCCGACTTAGAGCCGAGGAAGCTAATCTTAAGCTAACCAAAGATGCTCTAGTCAAATTTGGTGGAAGATATAAGCAATCAGTTCAGAAAATTGAAATTGCTGAAAGAAAACTCTATGAAGAAAGAAGAAATCTTCGTATTCTCCAACAGGAATATAGGGTTAAGAAAACCTCTATGACCAGAGAATCTTATGTAAAGATGTTCCAAGACAGACAACAAACCATTGAGAAACTAAGAAATGACATCGATGCTGAGTTACTATACCTTAGAATGTTGTTGGAACCTTAATCTCTTTTTCTTTTATTTTATTTCTTCTCTTTTCTTCTTTTATTCACAAGGCAATCTGCAAAAACTTATAAGAACCTTCATTATCTTTAATTTACCAACTCTCAGGGTTTACTATGCATCTCGAAAGTATAACAGAAAGTGCTGAAACAATAGGTAAAGAAGTCCCAGGACTTTCAGACGTTGCAACTGAACTTGCACAAGTTCTTAAGAAAGGAAGGTTTATGCTCAATAAGCTGTTTGATCTCTGTAATCGAGTTGGATTGAACATCGATTTAAGTCCAGAAGAGCAGAATGAAATCTCCTTGAAGGTAGCTTTAGTTACTGACCCTGACCAAGTATTTCAATATGCAAGAGTGGTTCAATTGGTTTTTCAATTAAACTATTTTTCTAAGTGTTATGATAAAGCACTTGGTTTTGGGAAATTACCAAATATTGTTAAGAAGGAAGCAGTTTCACTTCACAAGAAAATTGAAGAGTTTAGAAGATTAATCGAAAAAGAATATGTTGCTAGCATTTAGCTCAACTTCTTGTCTATCTTTACTTTCGCAATGTTTTTCTATCCAAATCCCATCATATTATTGTGTATTCCCTAAGAATTTCTCCTGAAAAACTAGCAAAAATGATTGATCACACTAATCTCAAACCGTTTTCTTCAAAAAAAGAAATCAATAAGTTGTGTGAGGAAGCACTCGATTTCAATTTTGCAGCTGTATGTGTTAATTCAAGTCATATCTCATTCTGTAAAGAAATTCTCAAAAAGTCTGAGGTTGGTTTAGCTTCTGTTGTAGGTTTTCCTCTTGGAGCTTGTACTACTAAAACAAAGGAATTTGAAACAGCTGAAGCCGTAAAAAATGGTGCTAATGAAATTGACATGGTAATGGATATTGGTAGTTTCAGAGAAGGCAACTATTTTGCAGTAGGGAATGACATTGCAAAGGTGGTACAAGCAGCTGATGGTGCTTGTGTCAAAGTAATTCTTGAAACTGGCTTCTTAACAGATGACCAAATAGTCAAAGCTTGTGAAATTTCAAAAAACTCTGGAGCTCATTTTGTTAAAACATCCACAGGTTTCGGTCCTATGGGAGCTTTTTATGATCATATTGTCCTTATGCGTCAAACCGTGGGAAAAGATTTGGAAGTAAAAGCTTCCGGAGGTATTCGTGATGCCAGAACTGCAGTTAGGTTGGTCAATGCTGGCGCAGATCGATTGGGTGTTAGTGCTGGAGTTACAATTGTCAAACAGTTGGCTCAGATAATTGAAGAAGGTGGCTGGTTCTTATCTAGTGAAGATAAGCCAGAAAGCATATACTCTTGGGGAGCAGCTGACTCTAATAAACAACCTAAAGATGTATATAATTTTTATATGCAAAAGAGGAAAGAGTTTAAGAGAAGTTAGCCAAGAGAGTAACAATAATGAAGCAATTTGATGATAGAAAGTTAAAGCCAAAGTTAACTCCTATGATGCAACAGTGGCAGGATATTAAAAAACAGCATCCAGATTACATAATATTCTTCCGAGCAGGAGATTTTTACGAAACCTTTAATGAAGATGCTAAAATTGCTTCTGAAATTCTTAATATAACTCTTACAGGAAGAACAATAGGGGAAAAAAAATTCCCACTAGCTGGTGTTCCATATCATGCCGTTGACGCTTATATTGCGAAGATGGTTGAAAACGGTTACAAAGTGGCAATTGTTGAACAGCTTGAAGACGCTAAAACAACCAAGAAACTTGTAAAACGTGGTGTTGTGCAATTAATAACCAAAGGAACGATTACTCTTCCAGAATCATTGAGTAAAGGGCAAAATAATTACCTAGTTGCCATAAATAAGGTAAGTAACATATATGGTTTGTCAGCACTTGACTTATCTACAGGCGAATTCTTAGTTCTGGATTTTGAAGGAGATAAAGCTATTAATCTCTTAAATGTTGAATTAACCAGAATAAATCCTTCTGAGATAATATTAGAAGAACAATTGAAAAAGGATTTGAAGGAATTTGGAGAACTAAGTAAAACAACAAAAACTTACAGAGAATTCTACTATTTTGATATTGAGCAGGGATCCAAGGACATATGTGCTCTCTTCAATGTTCTTAGTTTAGATGGTTTTGGAGTTAATGAAACCTATCCATCCATAGGTGCTGCAGGTGCTATTCTAAGATATATAAAAGAGACCCAAATGAGAGAGAATTTTTCTAATATAACAAAAATTAGTCAAGTCAAAAGTCAAGATCATATGATTCTAGATTCAAGTACCATACGAAATTTGGAACTTATAGAAAATCTACAAGCTAGGACTGAATATGGTACCTTGAGACAAGTGTTAGATAACACAAAAACATCACCTGGTTCTCGACTACTTACGGCCTTCATTTTAAGACCTAGTTTGAATACAAATGTCATTCAAGGTAGATTAGATGCAACAGAAGAATTGGTTATTGATAGTGTCTCAAGAGAAGAAATCCGAAGTATTTTAAACAAAATAAGTGATATAGAAAGAATTACTGGGAGAGTATGCCTAGGAAGAAGTAAACCAAGAGATCTGATTGCACTCAGAAACTCACTTGAATTAATTCCAGAAATACGTTCTAATCTTTTCAAATTCAAATCACCATTAATCAAAGAAATTCATGATAACATAGATCCTTTGAAGGATGTAGTTGAAATCATCTCTAAAGGAATAGAAGATGAGGTACCTGCTAACATAAAAGATGGAGATGTTATTCGTGATGGATACAATGAAGAATTGGATGAATTAAGAAAAATCCAAAGAGGTGGAAAGTCTTTTCTAACATCTTTGGAGGCAAGAGAAAGAATTAACACAGGAATCAAGAATCTTAAAGTTCGTTTCAACAAGGTTTTCGGATACTATATCGAAATTCCAAGAACTTCAGCAGAGAAAGTTCCTACACACTATGAGAGGAAACAAACACTAGTAAATGCTGAGAGATTCATCACTCCCGAATTAAAAGATTATGAGGAAAAAATTCTCAATGCAGAAGAGAAGATACAGGCACTTGAAGAAGAACTGTTTTACAATCTACTAACTCAAATAGCAGAATATGCAAACATCATCCAGAAAGATGCTTATCTTATAGCTTTATTAGACGTTATTTCTACATTTGCTCAAAATGCTGTATATTATAATTATGCTAAACCTGAGATTGCAGAAGAAGATATTATTGAGATAAAAGAAGGGAGACATCCTGTAGTTGAAAGATTACTACCTCAATCCGCTTTTATCCCAAATGATATTACAATCAAAAAGAATGAAGAGAGAATACTAATTATTACAGGTCCCAATATGGGTGGAAAATGTGTTACACCTAACACGCTTATTTTTTCTGAAGAAGGAATTTTACCAATTGACAAATTCAAGCCAAAAGAAATAGAAGATGGAACCTTTGAAAAATTAGAAATGGATGTAGTGAGTACAAAAAGTACCGCAAAAACATCTCATTTTTATTCAGATGGTTTACAAGACACAATTAAAATCAAGACAAGACGTGGATATTCGATTGAAGGAACTTCAAATCATCCGATCCTTGTAAGAACAAATTCAGAAGAAGAAATTTGGAAGAAACTTGATAGCTTAGCTCAAGATGATTATGTTATAATAAACAGAAAAAATAACTTGTGGGGAAAGAAAACTAAACTAGAATTTTCAATGGGTGAGTATTCAAATCGAGTAAAAAAATATCCATTACCAACATCCATTGATGAAGATCTAGCATATCTAATCGGGTTATTGATTGGTGATGGAACACTAACTTATGATGATTCAATTTACTTAACATCACGTGATGATTTCATAAGTAATGAATTTACTAGAATCTGCAAGAAGTTATTTGAGATTGATGTAAAAACAAAGAAAAATGGAAAGGATCATTATATTTGTAGCAAATATATTAGAGATTTTCTTTTAACCATTGGACTGGAACATAAGAGAGCTCATGAAAAAGAAGTTCCAGAGATAATACTACAAGCACCTAAGGAGCTAATAGTCGCATTTCTTCAAGGATTATTTGATACGGATGGCACTGCAGGAAATAAACATGGCAAAGTTAGTTTATCTTCAACATCTGAAAAACTTGCAACACAAATTCAAGTTATACTCTTGAATTTTGGCATATTAAGCTCTTTGAAAATCAAAAAAACAAAGTCAAAACCTTGTTTTGATGTTAGAATCACAGGAAATGACTCAAAATTATTCTATGAAAATATTAATTTTCGTTTGACAAGAAAAAAAGAAAGATCTAAATTAGTATCACAAATAAGAATGACGAATATTGATAGTGTTCCTCACCTAAATACCGTATTAACAAAAATCAAAAAGAGATATCTTGAAAAAAGCTCAGACCTGTCAAGTGATAAGAAACTAAAATACAATAAGAAAATATCAGGAGTTTATGACAGTTACCTAAAACAAAGCAGAAATATCTCCTTTTTAAAACTTAAAGAACTAATTGAGTATTTTAATGAGAATGGTATAAATTGTACTGAACTAGAGAGAATTAATGAGAATTATTACTTCTATGATAAAATTGATGATATCAGCCATTCATCATCTGAAGTTTATGATTTCAGTGTTCCAAAGACTCATGCATTCGTTGGAAACGGTATTGTTAATCATAATTCAACTTCACTTAGACAAGTTGCTCTCATAGTGTTAATGACACAAATTGGATCCTTTGTTCCAGCAAGTTCAGCAACTATAGGTTTAGCCGATAGAATATTCACTCGCATTGGAGCTCATGATGTACTTGTTGAACACAGATCAACCTTCATGGTTGAAATGTATGAATGCGCTAATATCCTCAATAACGCAACTGAAAGGAGTTTGGTCATCTTGGATGAAGTTGGTAGAGGAACATCTACCTATGATGGTGTTTCTATTGCATGGTCTATAACAGAATATTTACACAACAAAATAGGTAAGCTAGGTCCTAGAACTCTTTTTGCTACACATTACCATGAACTTATTGAGTTGGAAGACAAGCTTCCAAGAGTTAAGAATTATCATGCTTCTATCAAAAATGTAAATGGCGACATCCATTTCCTGTACAAATTGAAGGAAGGCGGGATAAGTGAAAGTTTTGGTATTCATGTTGCATCATTAGCAGGATTACCAAAAGAGGTTATTGAAAATGCCAATGATTTGCTGTCACACTTTCACAAACAACAACAAGTAAAGGATAAAATTATTACTACAATAGAACCGGAAAATAATATTCAGACTATAAAATCAGACAAATTCGAGGTTCTGATAAAAGAGATTTCTAAATTAGATCTGGATGAAATAAAACCAATTGATTCTCTCAAGATATTAGATAATCTCAAAGAAAAAAGCAAAAAGGTTCTAAAAGACAAATAACAATAAAAACTAGAAAAGTATTCTCTAGTCTAACAAAACCAACAATTATCTGTGATTTCATGAAGTTGAAGATATTTGAACTAGATACACTTACAATTAATAAAATTGCAGCAGGAGAAGTTATAGAAAGACCTGCTTCTGTAGTCAAAGAACTTGTAGAAAATTCAGTTGACGCTCAAAGTGATCGTATAACTATAAATGTTCATGAGGGAGGAAAAAAACTAATTGAAATCATTGATAATGGTGTAGGAATGATACCTGCAGATGCTTTATTAGCCATTAAAAGGCATACTACAAGCAAAATTAAGAATGCTGATGATCTTTTTTCTATACACAGTTTAGGGTTTAGAGGGGAAGCATTAGCAAGTATTGTTAGTGTTGCACAAGTTGAAATTTTTACCAGAACCAAAGAAAATGAAATAGGTACCCACTTGGTAGTTGAAGGAGGAAAAATAATTTCCAATAGAGATGTTTCAACTCCTGTTGGAACACGAATTCTCGTAAAGAATCTGTTTTATAATGTACCAGTTAGAAGAAAATTCCTCAAAACAATATCAACTGAGATTAATCATTTAACTGAATTTGTAACTCGTTTGGCTCTATCTCAACCAGAAATTGCTTTCACATTGACACATAATGGAAAGGATATACTTACTGCACCGAAGGGAGATTTACTTGCACAAATTACAGCTATCTTCGGACAACAAATAGCAAAAGGATGTATAGTGCTGAAAGGAGAAGAAGATGGTTACAAAGTTGAAGGCTTTATTACAAAACCTGAATTTTCCAGAAAATCCAGAGATTATCTCTATACGTTTGTAAATATGAGACCCATTTCAAACAAAACAATAGTAGACGCCACTTTACGTGGGTATGGTACGTCCATTCCTCACGGTAGATTTCCTATTATCTTCCTCTATCTAACTCTACCTGCAGAAGATGTAGATGTTAATGTTCATCCCACTAAGAAAGAAATAAGATTTAGCAAAGAGTCGAAAGTATATAGTTTAGTGGAATCCACAGTTAGGCAATCGTTAGAAAACAGTGGATTAAAAATATTTGAAAGAACAGTAGAAACCAAATTTAAGCCTACAACTCTTCCTGATAGCAGTAAATTTAAACCCAAGCCAGTTACAAGCACAAAAACAGTATCGACTTCAGCTGGAGCACAACAACCAAAATTCCAGATTAAAAGAAGCAAAGAACAAAGAATAGAATCCTTTCTCCCTTCTTCCTCAATTGGAGCAACTAGTGTAAAGGAACCAATTCATCAAAAGGTTGGTATCAGAGTTCTTGGAGTTATCAAAGACACTTACATCATAGCTGAAATAGATGAAGGGTTATTCCTATGTGATCAACATGCAGCTCATGAAAAGGTAAATTATGAGAAATATATAGATCAGCTGAAGATGAAGAAAGTAAATGTTCAGCAATTGCTTGCACCTGTAAGTATCTCTCTTAAACCTTCTGAATTTGAGAGCATTGAAGAAATTCGAGAGAATATGGGGTTATTTGGATTTGATATAGACATCTTCGGTAAGAGCGAGATAATTCTTCGTTCGATACCTTCAATTATGGGGGTTTCAATTGATCATGCAATCGCAAAAGACATCATCGATATAATAAAGGAAAATGTATCTGAAATAAAGGATAACTTGCAAATTGAAGATCTAAAATTCATTAAAGATCTTGTGTCTATTTTTGCATGTAGACGATCAATTAAAGCCGGCGATAAGATTTCGATTGAGCAAGCAGAGATATTATTAAAGAATCTTCTGTTGCTCAAAGAACCTTTTACTTGTCCTCATGGAAGACCCACTATTATCATTCTGAATGAAGATTATATTGAAGAACTTTTTAAAAGAGATTATAAATAAAGTTGAAAATTATGGAAAATAAAATTGTAGAGAAACTGAAAAATTTCATTCGCAAAATTGACAGAGCCGCTGGTATTCAGTTAGTTATGATTTCTTTGACACTTGTTGCTTTTATCATATTATTGTATATACAGCAATACTTACCAAGTTTTGAAGGTTCCCAATCAAAAATAATTATTGTTGATGTTCTCTTAGGTGTAGGATTATTAATTGAATTTGGTTATTTCTTTTGGCACACAAACAAGTATGGAAATGTAGAAGATACAGAGAAAACAAAAGATGCTGTAAAGCCGGAAGAACCTAAAGAACCAGAAAAAGATATAATAACAGAAGATGGTGTAGAATCCGAGGAGAAAAAATAATTCCTATTTCGATTTCTTGCTCTTTCGTTTTCCATAGATTTCTTCTATTTTTTCTTTTGATAGCATAACTGGTATTCCTTCCTTTATTTCATATTCATGTTTCTTATCTTCATTACAGAAGATCCTGCCACTCTGAATATCTATTTGAAAACAATTTGTGCAATCTTCTAAATTGACATTCTCCTTTATTGCTGCAAGTGATTTAGTTTTCTCCTCGCCTTTATTATCAACAGTAACTAACATAAATTGCTTAAAGTTACAATAGAAACCACAGATTACACCAGTTTTTGGATTCTCCAAAGGTAAAGAGATAGTTTCTTCTTCATTTATTTCTCGAGTAATTTCCAGCTTTAAAGGCCAAGATTTGTCAATGGGACATGCCAGCAAATCCATCAATCTATGCTTCATTAACTACTTTTAGAAGAGCATAAATAATAATCTTACTATTAAAAATTACTTTACTCAGAATCTAGTCTTCCATAATTGAAGTAATATAATTATGATCTAATTTTTCATAACGTTCAATAGAACCTATATCCTCCCAAAAAACTCCTTCAGGAGTATAAGCGGACATCTGTTCTTTCATGGCTAATTGTGGGAAGATATGCTTAGATAAATCAACACTTGTATTTTTATCAAACTCATTTAGATAGTTAAAAATAACTGGTTCTAAAATACTAATTCCTGTATTTACATACAGCGGGATAACTGGTTTTTCAACAAATTTTGTGACTTTATTATGTGAATTAACTTCTGCTGTACCAACTCTTATCTTCCACCCCTTAGTTGCTAAAATTGTAACCCAAGTTTTTTGTTTGATGTGATAAGACAACATATCAGAGAAATTTACATTGGTTATGATATCAGAGTAATAGATAATCAATCTTTTATTTTCCAGAAATTCTTTAGCATTCAGTAATGCAGTTCCAGTTCCGACAGGACCTGGTTTATCAGGGACATAAGTCAGATCCATACCAAGATTACTCCCATCGCCAAAATAACCTTCAATTTGCTCCTTCTTATAATTCACTAACAAAACAACTTTATCGATTTTATGTTTCTTGAAATGTTTTAAAACGTATTCGAGAATAGGTACTTGATTGGTTCCTATTGGTAACATTACTTTCTGCATGTAATATGTTAAAGGGCGCATTCTTGTTCCTTCTCCTCCACAAAAAAGAACTCCAACTGTATCTGACATCTCAAACTAAATAATGAAAATGTCATTGATATCTGTTATGTTTTGCACATAATCAACTGAAAAGATTATTCTCAAAATGCGAAGTTGTTTTCAGCTTAAGAAATTCTTATTAACTCGGAAAGCATGTATATTTATCATGGAAACGTCTAGAACATCTACAATAGATGAGATTTCACAGAAGCTTAAAGATAATATTGCATTATACTATTGGAATGGGAGAGGAAATAGGCAAACTTTCAGAGAGGATGTCAAAAAATTAGTCACTAATGAGATATTAACAAAAGAAGAGTATAATTATTTGTTGAAAAATGAGCGCAGAGTATTAGTAAAAACTCAACTTATTCATCTCATACCTGAATTGCAATCCCAAGAGGTTATTGAAAAAACGCTCAAACATCTTTCAAATGTTGTTTTTAGCAAGAAGTATAAAGAAGCAGAAACAAGAAAAGAAACATTAGAAAATCAGCTACTATCTCAGATATCTGATCATCTCCACTCTACTCTTCATCCCAAGGTGACCACTGTTAATGAAGCATTCTCATTTATTAGAAGTTTAATTGAAGAAAGTTCAGATTTATCCCGAGAATATATGAAAATCTCTAATCAACTTCTAGAAATAAGAGATGTCTTTCTTGAACAAGGTAAAAGCCCTATGCTCCTTCATGATTTGGAAAAAATGTCAACAAAAATGATTTTTGCTTCAAAAAGCAATGAACCTAACGATCAACCAACAAAAGAAGAACTTATCACAATGTTAAATGACATACAAATTAGCTCTGGTGTCGCTTAGTATACATCAGATCTTCTTTCAATTAGCTCTTTTTCTTTGGCTTTGTTATGAAAACACTTTAGAATGTAGTACAATTTTACTTTTTAAAGTCAATTTTGGAGTGAAAACAGTTGGACAGAATTATAACAATAGCATCTGAATCAGTTACTGAAGGTCATCCCGATAAGATTTGTGATCAAATTTCTGATGCAATTTTAGATGCAATTATCGAAAAAGATCCTGATGCGCATGTTGCTTGCGAGTGCTTTGTAACAACAGGACTTGTACTACTAGGTGGAGAAATAACAACCACTAAACCAATTATAATAGATTATGAGAATATTGTTCGTTCAACAATTGAAGAAATAGGTTATGATGATTCTAGTATTGGTTTTGACTATAGAGGTTGTGCGATTATCAATACAATACATTCTCAATCATCAGACATTTCGCAAGGAGTAAGGAAGAATGAACCTGATGAACAAGGTGCTGGTGATCAAGGAATTATGTATGGTTATGCAACTAATGAAACACAAGAATATATGCCTCTTCCAATTGTTTTAGCACATAAACTTACTCAAAAACTTACAGAGGTTCGAAAGCAGGGGATTCTACCTTTTCTTAGACCTGATGGTAAATCGCTTGTAGCAGTTGAATATAAGAATAAAAAACCTTTCAGAATTTCTGCAATTGTGATAGCTGCTCAACACAAAGAGGACGCATCCAATGAAGAAATAGAAAGAGGAATCAGAAAAGAAGTCATTGATACCATTGTTGATAAAAATTTAGTGGATGAAGAAACAAAAATCTTCATCAACAGAACTGGAAGATTCGTCATTGGTGGTCCTCATGGTGATGCTGGATTAACAGGAAGAAAAATCATTGTAGATACTTATGGTGGTGTTGATTCTCACGGGGGAGGTTCTTTTTGTGTTTCTGGTAATAGTTTAATCAATTATGAACATGGAACCAAAGAGATTAAAGATTTAAAAAACATAAAAGCAGGTACTATTATTAAAACAGACATTTCACCTACTCCAATTAAAAGATGGATAGATAATGGAAGAATGAATACAATACTCGTAGAAACTGAAGAAGGGTATAAACTAGAAGGTTCATACAATCAAAATATTCGAGTAGTAGATATAGATGGGAATTATATCTGGAGAAGATTGGATTCCTTACAGCAAAGTGATTGGATAGCAATTCAAAAGAAAAACAGAATATTTGGAGAGAAATCAAATATTCACTTCAATTTTAAACACAAAAATGGAACCAGAAGATCGAAAATACTCGAATTTCCAACAGAACTTACTGATGACTATGGTTATTTGTTAGGGTTGCTTATAGGAGATGGTCGCTGTGGATCAAAAGCAGGTGCGGAGATATGTGCTGCTGATACAGAAATGAAGAAAATAGTGCAAAATCTGTATGAGCGTCTTTTTGGAGATGAGGGGAACGTCTATAATGATTGGATAAAATACTTTAGTGTTGAGTTAAGAGCCTATCTTTATTCATTAGGGTTGGATTACTCCAAATCATACCAAAAAAGTGTTCCAAAGAGTGTTTTTGAAGCTCCAAAATCTGCAGTTTCAGCATTTATTCGAGGTTTGTTTGATACAGCTGGGACTATTAGAAGAACTGGAAGAAATCTTAACTCTATCGAAATAACGCTAACTTCTACATCTAGAACATTAGTAGAACAAACGCAACAATTGTTACTAAATTTCGGTATAATTAGCAATATATACAGCGTGGATGCAAAAGGGTTCAAATCTGTAATTGATAATAGAATTATTGAATCTAAAAGAATTCGTTATCATCTTAGATTGAAAGGTAGTGAAAGTACAAGAATTTTCAAAAAAGAAATAAATTTTGGTTTACCAAGGAAAGCTGCAATTCTGAACACCATAAATCTCTCAAAAAAGAGAAACTATTGGTGCATTCCTCATCAGGAAGAGAGACTCAAGAGGTTATGGAATAAATTATCATCACACGAACATCAGAAGGATGTTGCGAATATAGGTCGTTTACTTAGAGATTCAAGTTTCAAAGGTACTAAAGAACTAACTTATTCAAAATTAATAGAGTTTTTAGATAGTTATGAGCACACTTTTGATTTAGATCCTGATTTCAAATATCTTAAAGAGTATTTTATAATGAACCATTACTATTCAAAAATAAAATCGATTTCAAAAAGTGAAAATCATGTTTTTGATTTTGAGGTTCCAGGAGTACATACTTTTACGGCGAATGGCTTTGTATGTCACAACTCTGGTAAAGATCCTTCAAAGGTTGATCGTTCAGCATCTTATGCAGCAAGATATGTAGCTAAGAA
>CAZPXJ010000031.1:0-25939 GCA_964590855.1 uncultured archaeon | reverse complement strand
CTTGAAGATCGATTTGATCGGGGGATGTAAAAGTAATTGAACTTTCATCATTTTCACATGGGAGCAAATTGTTTATCAAAGTGAAATCATAGCTTTGAGTTGCACTCCAAACTCCTGGGAAACCATCATGTCTAAAGTATGTATCTCCATTATCAACTCCATCAGAAGCATGATTGTTCCTTAACCATATGAAATGTCTTAGAGCATCGTCAGAATCAATTACTGATAAATTTGCAACAATATAGTATGAACCCTCAGCAAGCTTTACATCAGTAAAATCAAAACTTTGGAATCCACCTACATCTGCATAAGTTGAGAGTTGTGTAAATGAATTAGAACTGCAATTTGCAATTATTTTTTCCATATCTGGTTTTCCATCGACACTACTAGCATTGACTAGAAATAGTTCCATTTCGTATAAGTCTAAAGGATTAAAACTTGCAGTATCATAAGACAAAAAGAGCTCGCTGTCATAGAACATAGCATAATCCCATTCGACTGTGAACTCTTGTGCTAATGAGTAATAACCATTGACTTTCAGTGTTTCATAGCCATCCCATTCATCCTCTACTGTATAAGAATCGGTAACTGAAGAAATACTTGTGATGTCGTAACTTAAACTATCATTGGTATAATCTGCTATACTACTAATACTATAACTATTATTGATTTTACCAGTATCGTCAAAGTTAGTTAGACTGAAGGTATTTGGATGATTTACAGTAAGATAATCTGATGCTGAAAACTGATCACTAGTATCTCCAGATTGAGTTTGGGGATTATATGGATACCCTATCTCTTCAGGTCTAATGTCTTGTTTAATACCAGAATCGATATTGATGTCGGTATAATATTCATCTCGATTATTTAGATAAAAATCATCATTAAATTGTGATGAATTATTTGTTAATCCGGATGATGCATATATCTGTGGGATTGGCGCGAACATCACTGAAATCAAAATGTAATAAGATAATATGTACAAAGTAAACTTTTTGCGTTTACTTATACTAGTAGGAAGCTTCATTATTTTATACACTAATCTGGCTTTAAAAAATCCTTCGACAAAGGCTGTTGTTTTCTGGAAAATTATACTGCAGTTTCAACATTTTTGTCGGGTAGAATCCCTGGAAATATACCTAGTATCCTTCTAAACCCTGAAGGAACATTGATTTCAGATACAACTATTGCTCCATCTGTTGAAATATCTATCAAATTGAAACTGTTTTCAGATGAAGAAGTATTCTGAGAGGCAAGAGTATTGCAGTTAACAAAAGCTGTCTTTTCAACTCTGGTGCAGAATGCCTTTCCAAGATGTCCAGACAAAACTAGATTTACGCCAGTATCTGTCAATAATCTAAGTACATCTCCAGCATCTTCTAAAGCTGAAGTCTCTCTTGTTCCTGGGATAGGGATAAGATGGTGATGCATAACCACTGTATGGAATTTATCTAATTCTTCTTTTCGAGTGTGATAGACATATCGTTCTAGTCTATTCTGAACTGTTCGTCCCACCACACCTATTGCAGTTTCAGGTACTGAAGTGTTCAATATGTAGAAACAAGATTTATTTTTCTCAAAAATGCTTTCAGTATCAAAGTGCTTGTGTAACAAAGTTTCCCCAAAACCTTTAAGGTCATTCGGACCTGGGCAAAAAACTAGTTTGTCAGAATAATTTGCAAATTTCTCAACAGCGATTTCGTAATCTGAAGAGCTTCCTTTTGAGGTAAGATTACCACAGTGAAGAATTAAATCTGGGTTGGTATTATTGATAAACTCCATACCTTTATTATACAATTGCGAATGTCCTTCAAACGATGTACCGAAATCTGTTCCTGCTATTTGAGCTAACCTTAACCACTTCCCACCATCTGAACTTACCATTCTAAATCGTCTAGTGATAGTTTTAATCTCGTTTCTCATCAATTTTCCATTAGTTTCCAATATTTTGGTTTTCACTTCTTTCTCCGGAGTTATTTCAACATAGTTCAAAGAACGAGGACCACCACTTCTGGTTTTATAACTTGATACACTTCCAGCTGAGACAATAATAGTATCTTCTACTTTGTAAACATTAGGATGGTGTTTGTGACCAGTAAAAACAGCATCTACATTGTTGTCAAGAAGTACAGAAAGCATATCACCCGCATCAATTGCATTGGATCTTTCTCTTCCTGTTTTTGGTATTGGTAAGATATGATGGTGAAAACCTACTATCTTGATTTTTGCATCTCCATGCTTCATCAATATTTTTTTCGTATAATCCAGTGCTTCTCTTCCAAATCGCCCCCCATCTCGATCAGGGATACATGAGTCTAACCCAATAAAAAGGAGGTCATCAAAATATTCGTGAAATTCTCTTGGGCCGATTTTGTTTTCCCATACTTCAAATCCCCCGCTTCTACTATCATGATTTCCAATTATCCAATATACTTTTGGAGACTTAATTTTTCTTCTTAATTCATCAGCCAATGTAAATTCTTCAATTAATCCATCTTGTGTTAAATCTCCAGAAAAGATAGAAAAGTCATGTGGAGTTTTGTTTATTAATTCTACTGCTGAATCAAAATTTGGTCTTATGAATTGCGGTCTAGATGTAATATGAGTATCACTAAAGTGAATGATTCTAATAGGATCAGACATTAGGAACAGTAAGAAAGTTTAGCTAATTATCTCTATCGCTTGTGTGCAAGATGATTGTAACTAAACAAAATCTTTAACTTGCATCATTTATAGGGTATTGTGATGACCCTAAGAACATATGAGATGGACGATCCTGTTTCGAGTGTTATGACAAAAGGTGCTTTATCTATCAAATCATCAAAGAACCTAAATGATGCAATAATAATAATGTCTGATTTTGATGTAGGTTCTTTGCTTGTAGTTGATAATGGAAATGCTTCTGGCATCATAACCAGCAAAGATATAATCAAGGTTCTCGCCCAAGATAAAGATCTTAAAAAGGTAAAAGTCAAAGAAGTTATGCAAACTCCAATAATAAAAATTAAAGCTGTGGACACTATATCCTCAGCTCTGTTAAAAATGAAAGAACAAAAAATAAATCATTTAATAGTTGTTGATGGAGAAAAAATCATAGGGATGGTAAATCCGCTTAATCTTTTAATATAGAAAATAGACCAAGAATTAGAGTTAAGTTTTTCATTGGGTTTTTGTACTCTTTTTTTAGAAAAAGTGTTTAAGTTGAGTGAAGGGCTAAATCTATCTCCTGATTCAGTTAGAAAGAAACAAAAACTGAAGACAATTTTAACAACTATAGGGGACAGTTTAGAGAAAGTGTTCAAAGCACAAATATTTGAAAACACAGGAGAAATGCCCACTGCAATCTCAATTAAAGATGTAAATTCGGTAGATAAAGGAACATCCAAATCCAAAGTTCATTTTGTAACATATTATCTCAATACCAATATTGGCGAACACTCAATCAATCTAGTTGTAAAATTCTCAGCTGATGATTTAAGATTCAACAAAGAGATAAAGAATTATGAAATCATCTCAATGGTCCCTAAAAGATTTCCTGGAATTTACATCCCTCAGATCCTGTACAAAAGTGAGCAAAACCGAAGCATTATTTATGAGGGTGTTTCAGGTAAGAGTTTCAGAGAGACTATTATTGAAAAGGACTATAAGCACAAATTAGCTGGTCAAACTCTTGCTGCAATTCATGGAACCGATACGGGTAAATTTGTAACAGAACCCTACAAGAAGCTCATCCTCTACTTACTCTCTATTTTAGGAGATGATGTTATACAAGAAGAGATACTAGATTTAATGCTCCCTTCTTTTGTTTCACTTGAGAAATCTTTAGGGGCAACAATGATTCATGGGGATTTTCACCAAGGAAATTTACTTTTTTCTTCTGATGTGACAACCATTACAGAAGATGCTATTGAAGAATTTCCACCAAAAATCAAAGTCTATATTATTGATCCCGAATTCATTATGCCCGGAAGAGACAGATCCGAGGATATAGGAACGTTTTTCGCTAAACCATGTATGAAAGAGTTTCAGAAATATGGAAATATTGATGATACAAAGAAAGACATTTTTGCATTTCTAAATGGGTATAATTTTGCACTCAGAAGATTAGGTGCAAATTATGACTTGGAAGATTTATATCCTGAAAATCTTACAATAAATTTTCATATCGCTTCTTACATCCTTTACGATATTAGTGATAGAATAGAAACTAAAAAAAGTACTTTAGATTCTTCAGATATTTATTCAAAACTGAGATTATTAATGAAAGTGCTTAGTGAAAACATAATCAGCTTTTAAAAAGTAGAGTTACTTTATTTCAGGAATGTTTTTGAGAGAGCCCATTTTGTCCTTATAAAGTTTAGTAATTCAAAATACAGCTGGCTTTCTGATGTAGAGATTAATTCCAACCCACTAGTTGTAGGATTATAAGATACTACAACAAAGAATGTTTCTCCTTTGTAGCTTATCTCAACAAGAGCTGTTATTCCATCAATCGCTGAGAGATCTCCGAAGACTAAACTGATATTATGGAGCGTATTGATTATTTCAAGCATATCTCTTCCAGATATCTGTTCAAGGATAATCATATCAGATTTGTACTTACCTATTCCGGTTGAATCTGCGAAAGTTTGTTCAAGTTCAGCTTTCTTATCTTCAGAAATAAATTCAAACTCAATTTGTATGGTTTGAACATTGCCCAGATAGTTAATACGCTGTAATTGATTAGCCAAGTGGTAGATTTCTGGAGAGCTTTCAACTTTGTGACTCACAGTTTCTCACTAAGAAATAATTAGGCGTATAATCTAATATAAGCTTTTTTGTGGTTTTGACATATTTCAATCATTGATGCATGAGTTTAATACAATGAAAGCTTGTTGTTTATATAATTAAAACGTTATGTATTAAATTAGTAAGGAACTGAGCATGATTGTAATAGGAAGATATTATTAGAAAAATATCGAATATTATAAAGAATACACCTAACTTACTATCGCGGATAAACCTACTAGGAATTATAGGGCAATGGCGGATAAAATACTGAGATTGCTTTTATAAACGAAGGTTATTCGTATTACTTACGAAGCAAGGGGATAACAACAATGGCAGATGAAGAAATACCAGTTTCAGGCAAGAAACTACTAACAATCTTGGAAAAAAAGGGACCATTAACTCAAAAACAATTAATCAAAGCATCAGCAATTCCAGCAAGAACTGCTAGATATGCTTTACGAAGATTGATTGAATTAGGGTTAATAGTCAAAAGAAGCAATTTGAATGACATGCGCAGTGTCTTTTATTTTCTCGTAGACAACTAACTAAGCCCCCTTTTTTCCTTCCTTTCCATCTTTATTTTGGAATTAAGATTTATATTGAAATAGTTTGATTTTCTCTTTCCTTTTCAACAAAGTTTTTGTATTTTGAGAAGTTACATCTGATATGGAATATACAAGTTGCGACCTAGCTATTATCGGTCCAGGACTAACAGGAATGTCTGCTGCGTTAGCAGCTCACTCTAAGAACCCAGATTTGAAGATAAATCTTTTTGGAATAGCCTTCGATTCTAATACTGCAAAAAAAGGAGAGTTAGAAAACATTCCAGGACATGACAAAATTATAGGTGTAGATCTAATTCAAAAAATAACTGAGCAACTTGAAAAATTAAATTCAGAAGCTGATTCATCGGTACTTAGTATCAGTGATAATGTTACAGCTGTTAATAAATTGGATTCTGGATTCGAAATAGTTGCTGATAAACAGAAATTTATAGCTAGAGCAGTTATTCTTTCAACAGGTCTTCCTGAGTTGAAAAATTCAATCAAGGGAGAAGAAGATTTTGTTCATAAAGGAGTATCTCATTGCGCTGTTTGTGATGGAGCACTTTTCAGAGGGAGAAAGGCAGTAATAATTGGTACAGGTAATTTTATTGCAAGAGGAATATTATATTTGAGAACATTTTGCAGAAAAATAACTGTAATTTGTCCTGATCCACAATTAGGTTGTGATAAAAAATTTCTGAAGAAGATAGAAGCAACTCAAAACATTAAAACTTATTATAATATTGATTTGGGAAGTGTCGAAATTTTCGGAGCAAGTGTTGTACAAGGTATTAGGTTAACAACAGAGAATGAACAAAAGGAAATTTCAACAGATGTTGTTTTTATAGAACTAAAGGATAAACCAAATCTAGATTACATACAGAATTTTGGTTTAGATGTTAATAAGGAAGGATTCATCCAAATATCAGAAGATAATTCAACAAATGTTGAAGGAGTGTTTGCAGCCGGTACTATTAGGGGAGAGATGGATTATGCACCTATTCTAATGGGTGATGGATACAAGGCTGGAATCTATGCTGTTGAATACCTTGAGAGATAAATACCAATAACTTCTTGGGAATTATTTTTATATTCTCTCGAATAATATCATAATGTGAAAATTGCTTTTGTTTTTGCCCATCCTGATGACGAATCTCTCAGTTCAGGTGGTACAATCGCTAAGTATGCTAATACTGGCCATGATGTTTACACAATTTGCTTTTCCTCCTCTCCAACAAGAAAGAAAGAATACTTTTCAGCAGTAAAGGTTTTAGGTTGTAAAGAGGCCATTATCTACAATTATGAGAATGTATCAGACTATGAAAAAGAGATCACAAAAGATTTCATTTCGTACATTTTGAAATTCCAACCTGACAAAATTGTCACTCACCTTGAAGATGATTATCATGTTGATCACAGATCCTGTCATAGAATAGTTAGAGAAGGGATTGAATGGGCTGCACATGAAACACAACATGAAAATCCTCATCTTGTATCCGAACTCTATGTAGCAGAAACTACAATTCTAATCCCCAATCCACATATCCTTGTAGATATCTCAGAGTATTATGAAACAAAAGAATCAGCGATAAAATGCTATAAATCACAACTCTATAAAGGAGGAAATAATTTCTACATAGATTTTCACAAGTATAGAACTATGATGAGGGGCACTCAAGCATCTACGAATTATGCCGAAGCTTTTTCACAGATCCCAATAAAAAAGAATAGTCCTTTCTATGAGTCAAAACATTCGGATCTCTAAGAAAAAAAATAATGGCGACCAAGGCAGGATTTGAACCTGCGACCAACTGCTCCGCAGGCAGCCATTCTATCCACTGAACTACTTGGTCGTAATTATCAATAAACTTGTTCTCTTCTAAACTTCTCCCTCTTTATATTTTTCGATTAAATATTATATTCAATATTAAGCAAGATAATTTGTTTTCTTATACCTCTCAACAACTTTCTTGTTGAAATCCACTTTCTCTTTTTGGTTATAGAAATCCCAGACTTTTATTTCCTTCAGCCCACCTGTTTCAAGTACTGTCATTTTCATTGGTTTAAGATTCTTCTTGGAATCTATAGAAATCTTAGCTTCACCTTCTAATTCTTCTAATCTGAGTACAAGACGAAGGTAATGATCAAAAAGATGATAATCATTCCATAATAACTTGAAAAGTTCTTTAATATTAATGTGGTCTTGTTTTTCTGTTATTGTTTGCAAATGAGTCTCAATGGTTTTCTTGGCTAATGAACGTGTTTCTTCATTATCTCCCCAAAATCTGGTCATTTACTTTCAGTAATCTCTGTCTATTGAACCTATTTAAACCCCACAAAATTTCTAATCCTTTATAATATCCCAAGCGAAATTTTATTAATAACGTATAGTGTTCTAAAAATGACTATCGAGGTGAGTATAATAACTGATATTATTGACAATAAAAAAATCAAGGATTTATTGAATCGAGAAAAAAACCTTCTCAGATTTGGTCTAATGACCTATATGCTACCTATCCAAGGTGCAGCCTCAAAAAAGGTAATGGTTGATAACCAAGAACTTCTCATGCTTGGTTCTTACAGTTATCTTGGATTAGTTACTCACCCAGAAATAATCGCAACAGCCCATGAAGCTATTGATAAGTATGGTAGTGGAGCGGGAGGAGTAAGGTTACTTACTGGAACTGCTGATATCCATGAAGAATTGGAAAAAAAAATTTCTGATTTCAAAAGAACTGAAAGTACTATTGTTTACAGCAGTGGTTATGTCACCAATATGACATTGATTTCTACCCTATTTGGAAAAGACGATTTAATCGTAATTGACAAATATGATCATCAGAGCATATACGATGGATGTATTCTATCCAAAGCAGATTGGAAAAGATTCAATCACAATGATATGAGTGACTTAGAAAGAGTTCTAGATGAAAATCGATCCAATTACAAACGTGTTCTAGTTGTAGTCGATGGAGTATATAGTATGGATGGTGATATAGCTCCAATGCCAGAAATTATTGAAGTTGCAAAGCAACATGATTCTTTTACAATGGTTGATGAAGCTCATGCGCTGGGTACAATTGGACCTAATGGCCGAGGAGTTGATGATTATTTTGATTTAGAACCCGGCGCCGTGGACTTATATATGGGGACATTGAGTAAAGCAATTCCCTCTATTGGAGGATACATTGCTGCGAGAAAGGAGGTAATATCTTACCTTAAATTCACATCTAACGCTTTCGTTTTTAGTGCTGCCCTTCCACCGATTTGTGCTGCAGTAGCAGTAAAAGCATTTGAAATAATTGAGAAAGATAAAAATCTTATAAAAACTCTTCAAAAGAATTATTCACATTTCATCAAAGGTGTGCAAGATTTGGGATATAATACGCTCAAAAGTAAAGACACCCCTATCGTACCAGTAATAATAGGGGATGATATCAAAACATTCCGTTTTGCAAAGAAGATGAAAAAAGAAGGCATACTTGTTCCACCAATTGTCTATCCTGCTGTTCCAAAAGAAGCTGGAAGATTAAGATGTTGCGTCATGGCAACCCACACAGAGGAAGAAGTTGATTACATTCTTGAAACTATGGAAAAAATAGGAAAAAGTATGAATGTAATCTGATTAGAGGAGCATATATTCTTTAACAAAAACAGATAGTTTTATTTTGTATAAGAATATAAAGCAAGTGAGCGAAGCGAAATGGCAACTATCGGCATATTGCTGAGGAACCTCCTGACTCCATAAAATCGATGTGGATGTAAATCCACCATGTGAGAACATGGCTCTTGGAACAGAAACGGCACGACCTATATTCAGAGACAATGATGCGATGAATAAAGTGGTAACATCTTTAGAGATAATTTGCTGAGGAGAATATAGGAAACGTTGAAACGGTCAATCATCGAGGAGCAAGCTTAAGTAGAGTTCTTATGAACTGGGTAAAGTGCTTAGACGAATGTTGCCCGGAAGGTCCTTGACGGCTTCCCAACAGAATCAGGGGTATTTTCGCATCGTTCATCACTTTTTTATTTTTAATGTTGAAAAATTGATAACTCACGTTAAACTTATTAAACTAATAAAATCATATTATCTTGAGTAATAAAATAGAAGTGTATTTATGTATAGGAGGTCATCGGTAAAAAGAATCTACATATTAGTTGTAGGATTCATGTTTTTTACTATCATATTTAATCCCATAAATCATGAGATTAGTGCTAAAAACCAATCTATAAGCAACCCTCAGCTTCCCGTTTTCAATAATCTTGAGAATGCAACTTTCATTATGGGGCTAAATTCATCAACTCTGACAAGAGGAGAAGATGATCTGTTGATAGGTTTTCAGTTCACATATGAAAATGAAACCTATATACCTGATTCCAATATTCAGCTAAATATAACTAATCCAGCTGTGGAAGTAATTTTTGAGACAACTATTTTTCTCAATGATACAGCAACAGGTTATATTAATCAAACCATACCATGGCCGACATTCAATAGTCAGGAAGCTGGAAACTATACTGTGAATGCTTATGCAAATAGTACAACTTCCAAAGCGTATTTGGCTTCAGCTAGTTTTGAATTAGTAGTTCTGCCATTTGGAAAGGTGAAGATGTATTTTCCTCAAACAACTGTTCTTCTTGAAAAGGGACAGAATAATGATGTTCAATTTATAATTTCCAATACTGGTGGTACAACAGCAACTAATGTTACTGTAACAAATGAAATTCATAAAACAGGAACACCTGGATCAATTACACGATCAATTCCAGTTTTAAATCTAGTAATAGAAGGCGGTGATAGCTTTTCAGATAGCATCGGTTTCTATCCTGATGAATCGCTCTATCAGAAGCATTCATTCACACTAACTTATCGAACAATCGATGATCCTTTAATTGAAAAAGTTACAGAAAGCGATACTCTAGATATAATTGTCATGCCAGAAATTAGCGTTGATAATCATCATCTACCTATAAATGTCACAATGGGAGAAGATTACATTATAGAATATGAGATAACTAATAGTGAAGGAGTATCACTATATGTTCTCCCGATTATAGAATGTGAAAATATAGTTTTTAGTGGATTAGATGTTTCAACAAGAGTAACTTCTGGTACGAATTTTCTTTCAATTATTGGTACTCCTGTCAAACCTGGATCAATTGCCTTATTTTTTTCTATTGACTTAGAGTGGACTACCATTTCAGAAACAAAGTGGTATACAAACCTACTCTTTACTAGATTCCAAGAAATACTAATTGTCTCGATGGAAGATGGTAATGGGCTACAACAAACACTACAGATTGCCTATGGAATTGTATTTACAACTTTACTTCTAGGTTTAGCTTATTTCTCAAGGGATATCTTTCTAGGATTAGCTAAGAGAACACAGATATCACGTGCAAGAATCTTTCCCGAACTAAATTATCCATTCGAAACAGCAATTTTAGATGGCTCTAACATCGCGTGGGAGGAAAAGAATGGTTCAAATAAACCAAAAATTGCTAATGTTGAATCTATGATAAACAGATTGAGCAGAGCTAATTTCAAAAAAATAATCACTGTAGCTGATGCAGCTCTAAGATATCAAATTGATGAACAAAGGAGATTGGATCAATTGGTAAAAGAAGGAGCAATAAAGATGCTTCCAGCTAGAGTAGATGGAGACAAATTTATCTTACGTTTGGCTGACGAAGAAAACGCAATGATAGTTAGTAATGATATGTTTAAGGAATTTCGTGAAGATGCTCCTTGGATTGATGAACGGAGGATACCTTATACTATTCTCGAAGGAGAAGTATATTTACATCCAACCTCAGCATCACCAACTCAAGACCCTATTGAGGCATCTGAAGAAAAAATGGATTAGAATGAGAATTTCAGTCATTGATAACCTATTATTCGGATAAAACCGAGTCATTATATACTGTAATGTCAAAATGTATATTGGTAATATTATGAATATGGACCAAGGGTACTATGATTTATCAAGTTTTAAACAAACAAGTAATAATAGTTTAAAATTAGATAACTTACCAAATGATTACTTCTATAGTACAGAGTATGAATACATGACACTACCTGAGGTTCAACTACTACTTACATTATCAGATTCGAATATATCTTACAGTTTTTCTGGATTACGAAAAACAACTGATTTACATCAGCATCAATTAACAAAAGCATTGAAAAGATTACAAGATAGAAAATATCTATCAAAGAATGAGTTAGGAACCTATGAATTGACAAACTCAGGAAGCAGATATACTAAATCACTAATTAGAGATCTTTTAAACGCCAAAGCTGTAAATATACAAGACAGTATTTTTAGCTCACAATGGAAGAAACTACGAACTATACCACCTCTAGAAAAAGATATAATCAGTTCAATACTAGAAAAAAGATGGTTTGGTAATTTTCGTTTTCTATTCAAAAGAGAAATAAAAAATTATGTACAACTATGCTGGGAAGATTCTGATAAAAATCGTGTACTTCTAAATATTCACACTGATGGATCTATTGAGGTTGAATATAGAGAAATACAATCTACTAGTTCAAGTATAGGAATGGTAGCAAATTGGGTAAGTACAGAATTATTAAATCTGAATGATGTAAGCGTAGATGTTTATGAAGACGATTTGACAACTCACACTGATGAAACAACTTATAATTAACATAAACATAAAATCACTAAAATATTTAACAGAATATAATTAACAAAAATGAGGTAATATTATGAACAATCCAAACTTTAATGGGCCAAACTTCAATAGTATGGCAAATAACCCATTTATGGATCCCAAACATGGTACTACTACAATTGCAGTAAGATTCAAAGATGGAATCGTAGCTGTTGCTGATAAAAGAGCTTCAATGGGTACTTTTGTTGCATCTAAAAAAGCTGAAAAACTGCATGTAATAAACGGTTTTACCGTTGCTACTATTGCGGGATTGGTCTCAGATGCCCAATATTTAGTTCGTCTGACAAGAGCAAACCTAAGCCTCTATGAATTAGGAAGAGGATATTCTCCTACTACAAAGATGGCAGGGAATTTACTTGCTTCTATTATGTATGAACAATATAGATCATACTTCCCCTATTGGGTTTCATTAATCGTAGCAGGTTTAGACAAAGATGGACCTCACATATATACATTAGATATGGCTGGAGGAATCACTGAAGAAGACTTCGCTTCAACTGGGTCGGGTTCTTTAGTTGCTTATGGTGTCCTTGAATCAACTTGGACAAAGGACAAAACTGAAGAAGAAGCTGTAAAAATCGCAATTACTGCATTATCTACTGCAATTAGTAGAGATACAGCTACAGGCGATGGTATGGACGCTGTTGTAGTGAATAAAAAAGGAGTCAAGAGATTGACTGCTGCAGAAGTAAAGAAGGTTTTGGAGGCATAAGAAAATGTTAGGACCACAATCAATGGGATACGACAGAACAACCACAATGTACTCACCTGAAGGACGTATTATTCAAACTGAATATGCCAGAGAGTCTGTTAGGAGAGGAAGCATTGCAATCGGAATTAAGAGTAACCACGGTGTAGTACTAGCAGGATTACTCAGAATCGTTGATTTAAATGAACCAGATCTGAAGATTCACAAGATAGCAGAAAACATTCAAGCTATTTTTGCAGGAGTTGCTGCTGATGGAAGAATACTCATCGCTCGTTCTAGATTAGAAGCAGAAATCTTCAAGTTGACATATCTTGATCCGATAGATGTTAGAGGGCTTTCAATAAAAATAGGAGATTATATCCAAATGTTCACTCAACAAGGTGGTCTTCGACCATTTGGAGTGGGATTATTATATGGTGGTATAGATCAGACAGGTCCAAGCCTCCACTTTGTAGATCCTGGTGGTGGAGTAATGTCTTGTAAAGCAAAAGCAATGGGTGAAGGTGACTCTGAAGCTATTGCGTATTTGAAAGAAACCTATAACGAGGATTTAACTACAGATCAAATGGTCGAAATTGCTAAAGAAGCTGTTCGTAAAGCTGCTAGAGATGTCGATCTAGATGATGACAACATCGTAGTTGAAATTATGCCTTATAAGGCGTAAAACTCTCTTTTTCTTTATTTCTTTATATCTTTTTTTCTAAGAAAAAGAGGATATTATTTTCACCTTAAATGTTCATGTGAAAATACCCATGTATTATGAGGCTTTTTGTGCTGAGTCATTTTCTATCTTCTTGAAGTCTATGTTACATAATATTTGGATAGCTAAAGACACTGGTGAATGCCTCTATCACAAGAAGTATGGTAGCATAGACCACGATGAGAATCTAATTACTAGTTTTTTGAGTGCAATTGAGATTTTTGCTCAAAATGTTGATAAAGGGTGCGATTTCCTTCAAACCAAAAATTACAAATTCATTTATGCAACGTCTAATCAATTAGTCACTGTGATTTGTACTGACAGTAATGATGAAGATACTGACATTAGAGTAGATTTGGATAAAATTCAAGATGAATTTCAAAGACGATTTTCTGAAGAACTTAGGGATTGGAATGGAAGAGTGGAACATTTCTCTATTATGAGTGACTATGTAGACAATCATTTGAAGAAATACAGCACTCCAACTGAGAATCTTTCTAATACTAAACTCGAGTTAAATCCTAAAATCATTACTCAAGACTTTAGTAGATCTTATAGTCGACAACAAAAGAAACTCATTTCTCTTCTAAAATACAAAGGTGCTGCTACATTGAATGACATTGTAAAACTGATGAAATTAACTGAAACTGATGCTCAATTAGCTGCAAAGGATTTGCTTAACAGCGATGTAATTCGCCAAATCCCAATCTCTTAGATTTTTTTCAAAGACAAAGATTTTAAAGTATTCATCTCCACCCCATGATGACATGAGTATAGTAGAGTATTTTCTTAATAAATGGAATCAAGTAGTTGATGGCAATATTACAGTAATTTTAGGGATCGCAATTACTGTGCTTGGGCTATTTTTTCTTATATCTGAAATCAGAACAAAAATAAAACATGGTACAACCTCAGAGAACCTTATGTTAGCTTCAATAGCTATGACATTTGGATTAGTTCTATTCTTTCTAGAACATTGGTTATTAGGGATAGCTTTAAGCTTATTCGTTCTTGCTGTTTACCAAACATATCAATTAAGACATTCTCCTGTATGGAGAGAACTCATGATTATCTCTGTAGTCACTTATTTTGTTTTCCTAGTAGGAACAGTTGGTGATAAAGTATGGGAACTAGTAAAGCATGAAAAGACTGAGATTTTTACTGGTTGGGCTTATAATCTTATGTTATATGTTTTCATAATCCTTGCTTTGATTTTCTTTGGAAAGAAATTCGTTTTAGTTAGTCGTCTTATGTCTCCTCAAATTCTTTATTTGACTCTATTTGCTTTAGTTTATGTCTTACTTTATGGGGTTGGAAAATTGGTTCCAGGATTTGATAATTTAACTTGGAATTACTTAGAGATATACAATTACAAATTCTCCTATTTCTTTGATTTTAGTAATGCTTTCTCACTTCCAAGAAACAATGCAACTTTGGGAGGTCTAGTAAAAACTGATACATTCATCACAAACTCACGCCTGATTGATAGAACAATTTTCTTATCTGTGGGTCCTTGGGAATTAATTATTATTCTTTCAATTCTGCTATACTTCATATCTGGTTGGTTACTGACTTTACTTCTTGGTATCAAACCCACAGATAATGAGAGAGTGTTAAAACTCGTTGATGAAGTAAGACTGAAATTAGGAATTAAGAGAAAAATCAAAGTTGGATTTGTTGAAGCTCCAATTCTGAATGCAATGGCATATGGACCTTTGTTTGATCAAAGAGTAGCTATGATAGCATCCGATATAGGTGACTTCAGTGATGATGATATACGAGGTATTGTTGCCCATGAATTAGCACATAATAAACGAGCTCATATTATTTGGTTACAGTTGTTAGCATGGGTTGAAATGATAATAAAGAAGGCATTCCTTCTTCCAGCAACCACTTTAGATTATGCGGCAGTTAAAGTAAAAATCCCATTTGGTTGGTATTTCCTTATCAGTTATGGTATAATTGCAGTTTTGTACATATTTGTCAGAATCCTTGAAGGGGACGCCGATTTGCAAACCAAAAAAGCAGGTTATGGAAAAGAACTCGCTCAAGCCTTATACAAACTCGAAGGTTTTTATCAAGGTGTAGCTGGTGATTTTGGTTTAAACGTCCAATTATTAACTGGAAAAGAATTCACTGAAGATGAAAAACTAAGATTTCAAGGAGAGGCTGCAATTAGACTTTACAAGCATATCTACAAACCAGGACGTTGGGATATGTTTGCTAATATTTTTATGTCTCACCCTAGAACAGCTTATCGAATTGTAGCTGTTGTTGATGATAGATTCTCTCCTGTTAAAGGAGCGCTTCTCCCATTTTGGTTCATTCTACCAAATTTCATTAGGAAGAAAGCATTAAAGAGAATGAGTGAGAAAAGAGAAGAATTCTCTACTTTAATCTCAGATCGATTTAACGAGTACCATGGAAAAGATGGTGTGAAGAATTTCATAGAAATTACCAGAATGGATGAGTTAATTTCAGATATTCAAGGTAAACACATAGTTGCTTATGACCGTACATTCAACAATGTCTTAGAAGGTGAGGTTACCGGAATTACAATTAGTAACACCATTTGCGTTCCAATGCTCTTCAATGTTAAACACAAAGATGAAGAAAAACAGATTCTCTTTACAGATTATGCTGTCCATGAAGCAAACATAGGTGAGACCTATATTTTGAAAAATGGGAGAATGGGAGAATTAGTCTCATGGAAAACAGCAGAAAAATCAAATGAGCCGGTTTTCACTTTTAAGAAATTAGGTGATTCGTCAGAAACTTTTGAAAAGCAATACACTGGAAAATCTAAAGTCTATTTCTTAAAACATATCGGAAAAGAGATTTTCATCTACAAAGATGGTGCAGATCGAAAAGCTGTATTAGAAGATATAGAATTTAAAAATAAAATATCTGACTCAAATTTTAAAATCCAAGTTGATGAAAAAGAGAAAATAAAAACAATAGATTACAAAGGATCCGATCTTTTCTTTGAACTTCCTCCTGTTCTTTTAAGATTGTTAGAAGATAAAATTAAACAACAAACAACTCTGATTAAATCTATTGTCGGAAAATCGGTCATATTGTTTACAAAAGCAGAATTAGAAACAGGGATTGCATGTATGTTATCTGATGTAAATGATGAACTACTAACATATACAATTAGAGATACAAAACACGAAGTAGAAAGAAAGAAAGTTGATTATATCTATGTCTTTTCAGATACTCCAAAAGCATTGGTAAAGAAACATATTTCCCTTTTTGATCGTTTAATTGCTAGATATTCAAATCGAAAAGAAATGAAGTATATTTTTGGGTAGAAAATTCAGAAAATTCTATCCAACTTACATTTTCTCAAAACTGCTCTTTCGTGTTTTTTGTCAATATACTACGATTTTTGATGTTTCCAGTATATTACGCTGGTAATAAGGCTTGTTTTTAATAATCGTTGACATTTTTATTCAATGAGCACAGAAGAATCTGTTATTAACTATGTACTTAGAAACGAATTCAAATTAAGAAAAATACCAGTTAGAGAAAATGCTACATTCAAATTTGGAAGGAAGAACCATGTGATAGACTTCTATCTTCAAGATCAGAATATTGGTATAGTAACTATTAATTGGAAAAGAACCATTCCTACAAATAAGCTTCTTCAACTCGAGCAATTAATTTCCTCCTTGAATCTGAAGAAACTAGTTCTAATTTGTAATTCAATTAGCACTAATGCAAGAGATTTCCTTGCTTGCAGAGACATACCAATTCAAATTATCCATCTGAATGAAATAATTTACAAAGAAAGAAAAATAGAAGATTTGATTGCTTGCTATTAAATTAAAAATAAGATTCTAAAAGTGTCTGTTTTGATAGTGGGTAAGCATTGAAATCTAATTTTCTTAATTCTGCTGCGAACCTAACATTATCTCCATATATAGTATATATCTGATCGGGATTACATTCTTCACATATCTCAATTAACTCGTTAAAATCAGCATGGTCACTTATTGGAATTCCATGATCAACAGCCATTCTAAATTTGTAACTGGATGATAGACACCACCCACTAAAAGCAAAAAGTTTTGCACCATGTTTTTCTTTCAAATGAGAGATGAAAGCATCTCTACCAGATTTCAGTGGAGTATAAAGTATCCAATTTTGCTTTTTCTCTAGTAAATTGGTTTCTTTAGCAACTTCATACGCTATAGCAGGAATTGATCCCTTTATCTTTTCTTCTAAGAGTAGAGAGTTGATTTTATAATTTGAACCGTGCATAATGATTGTTTCGGAAAGATTAGAAAAAGCATGATAAAGCATTTGTGCTTTTCCTAAGGCATATCCCATCAATACAACTGGGATGCCGTCCTCAAGATATCTGGAAATTTGCTCTCTTGCTTCTTTTATTGTTTCATCATATTCAGGAAAAACATATTGTGGAGAACCAAACGTGCTTTCAACAATTAATTTATCACACTTTTCTGGTTTAAAAGGTTCTAAGAAACCTTTCTCTCTTATCGAAACATCTCCTGTGTATATTAACTTCCCCTCATCAGATTCCAGAAATAATGCAGTAGAACCTACGATATGACCGCTTGATTTTTGTTTTATGGTTATATCAGAAAATGAATATTCTTGATGATAAGTTGGATCGTCATAGTTAGAAGTAAAGTTTTTCAAAAGTAACTGGGTTGTTTTGGAAGTGATTATATCAGTTTTAGGTAAACGTCTTGGTATATGATCAGAATGAGCATGACTGTAAAAAACCAAAGGAAAATATTTGGAATTAGTTGTATCGCAAGCTATTTTCCAATCCTTTCCTTTGATTTGGATAGCTTTTGATTTATACACTCTCATTCTGCTCGAGAATAAAAACAGTTTTCGTAATATAAATTTGGTCAATCAAGTAAACTTTTTTTCACAAGTGTAAAACCGCATCTAGCACACTTAAGTATGTAAGAATCTTCTCTTGGAGTTTTTCCCACATGTTCAAGATTATAACGACAATTAGGACAGAAGATATCAGTAGGTTCTAAAGACAAAATTCTATCCATTTCAATTGCAAAGTGTTGTTGTTGCTCCACAATCTCAGACATAGTTGAGAGAAAAAATCCTTCCGAATAACTCGATATGACCACAATATCCTCTCTTGCTACTGGAAATTGTTGAAACCATCTCTCTAATCCAGAGATTTTTCCAGAAGAGTCAATATGGCAACCAAATATTTCATCATATGATTCTATGAAAAATAAGACTCCTTCCTTAGGAAACATCTCTTTATCCTTTTCTAAAATAAAAATATTTGAACTATTTATCTCTTCTTTTGTTAGTTTCTGCACTATGAATCCTATATGCAAATATATCTCTCCAGTCAGATAGAAAGATGCTTGTAGAAGTATTGCTTCCTATACCATAAAGTAAGAAATTATACCTTTATCTTTTTTACGGAAAAAAGAGGTATTATTTCTTTTGTCTTGACTCCTTAAGTGCAATAAACTCATCAGGAACAATAGTTCTCATCTTTTCAGGAGCTACTTCGAATTTCACTTTTGTTGCAGCAAAGCTTACAATTTCGCCTTCTACTTCAACAGGAAGAGCTTTTCCTAATTCTAAAGTGATTTTACTTCCTCTAATATATTGAACATTTTTCCTTCCTATATGGTTTCCACCTTTTAACACATTCAGAAGATAAATTTGGTCCATTTTACCAATATCATGAGCATAGCAAATTGCAAAATCTGGTTCGAAAGCATAGTTATCTGGAAGTATTTGAAAACCAGCTCCAAAACGATGTCCCACTCCTGCAGCTAAAAGAACCAATTTACATTCAAATGGATCTTGATCATCAATTTGGATTTTTGTTGGAACTAACCTATATTTCAATACTCCTTTTAAAGCAAGATAATAATACTTCACAAATCCCCTTAACCACTTTGCATCTGTAAAGGCGGATACAGAGATAGTTGCACCAACTCCTGTATCTACAACATTAACAAAATATCTTTTTTCATCATCTGCTTCTGCTATCCCTACTGTTAAATCCAGAATTTTACCATTATTCAGAACATCTAGACTTCTTTGAAAATCATCATCTAGAAGTATTCCTCGAGCAAAATCATTACCATTTCCTAGAGGTAAAACACCGAAAGTTGTACCAGTTCCATATAAACCATTAGCTACTTCATTTACAGTCCCATCTCCGCCGGTTGCCACAATAACATCAAAGTTATTAGCTTCTTCCTTTGCAATCTCCATTGCATGTTTAGATTCTTTTGTATAAATTGTGGTGTGTCGCATACCACGTTTCAGAATCTCTTCTTCAACTTTTGGCCACATCTTACCTATTGCACCATTTCTAGCGTTAGGATTTACTATAAAGAGGTATGATATCATAGTAAGAAAGAAGAATAGATATATTTAAACTTTAAGCAGAAAACTGGAGCTCCGAGGGGGATTTGAACCCCCGTTCTGCGACTTTCTCGGTAAGTTTTACGAGATCACCGCTCTAGCCGGGCTGAGCTACCGGAGCATCTTTATTCAAGACAAATCAATCTCTCTAATAGATTTATTCTTTGAATCAATATTATAGAAGTATAGAAGATACTGTTCAAAATGAAAGAGAGTTTATTCAAGTGGAAATGTTGCATATCCACGGAACTCTATCCAATCTTGTAATTGTTCATCTGTTATATCTTGTATTGCATCTTGGTCAAGATTTCTAGCCATTTCTTCATCTTGCGTTAGCATTGCCATTATGTATCGGTCTCCACCAAAACGCAGATCTCTGAGAATAAAGATCTCATTAACTTCGTCTTCAAGAGTATAACGTCTTATTCTCAAAAATGGTTCCCTCATATTCACTATTGTTTCAATAGCTTCATAGTATGCATTGTGAGCAAGGTCTACGAGTTTTTCTTCCTTGGCATATTGTGCAAAGCACACATTGCTTCTGAAATCATATAATCCAAAGAAATCAGCTTTTAATTCTTCAGCTATATTCTGAGATGCATTCTCAACTCCATCCTGAATAAGTGAAATTTCTCTGAATATATGTGAAAAAGCTCCTAATATTGAAGATCTAATTTTTACACTAGTTCTAAAGAAATCTCTTGCTGGATTGAAATGTGGGCAATTTTTAGTCATATAATCTATTATTGAGCTAAATACCTCTGCACTCTTATCATCAATCTCATATTCTGGATCTGATTTATGAAAGAATATTTTCCATGGTACTTTGAGTTGTAAAGAGTTAGCTACATTTGTAATTTGTTTAAGATATTCAAAACTCTCTTCAAACCTATCTTTAGCTTGAACATCTATCACAAAAATGACAATATCAGTCCCAACAAAGTATTGTTGTGGATTGCTCAGGTAGTCTTCTCTGTAAATACTCTGCCCTCCAAGTTCATGCATATGAACATCTAATCCGAACACCTCAATTTTACTTCTAAGTAACCCTCTAGTTGGAGTTAATGCATAGAGTTTTTGAAATAATAGAGATAGTGCACCACGATGCTTTAAAGCAATAGAAAGAGAAGTTTTACCAGCATTATCAATCCCTACCATGATTATCTTAGCTCCAGCGGTTACTTTTTCAGTTTCCTGCAAAGCTAGAAGACGACTAGCAGCTATCCAGCTGTTAATCCTTTCTTTAGGAATTTTCTTTGCAATTTGATCATAATAATCGTTCCACTTAGTTGCAAGGTCTTCAATAGTTTCCAGTCCAACTTCTTTTAGGAATTTAGACTCCTCTTCAGAAATATCCAATAGTGCTATAATTGGTGATTTCTTTATCTCTATTTTATCCTTGTACTCACCTTTCAGGAGTTTATCTTTGAGCTCAGACATATGCTTATCTCCATTATTCAAATAATAGATATATTTAGACTACGTTTATACTGTGTCTACATATTCAAATAAGTATTTTGCTACTGTGCATGTAAGATAGTTTGAACTTCTTTGAAGAAATAAAGTTTAAAAAGGCAAAAGCTAGCGCTTTAATTAACTCAACGGAGTAGACTCAAGTGCGAACACTATATATTAAGAAAATTGTTGTAATCTCAACTATTATACTAGGGCTAATACTAGCAAGTTTTAGCAGTATTTCATTGAAAGCAATGATTTCAGATGAAGAGAAAATTACCAGAATGATACCCCAAGGAGATTTAGTGTTTTCGAATAATACTGAACCAATTATCGATGGGGATTTAGAAAGTTATACTGGAGAGTGGGAAAATGCTACAGTACATACTGTTTCAATTGGTACAGGGCCAAGCGCTATAACTGTTACATCACGTGTTCAAGCGAACTCTACTCACTTATTTATGGGTATCAGTTATACTAGTGACATCTATGTAGATTATAATACACATAATCATACATGGCTTGCAGTAGTATTCGACAACAATTTTGATGAAAGAATAGGTACTTCAATAGACACTGTAGATGATGCAGTAGCTGTGAATTATAGGCAATTAGGGTCTCAAGATATGTTTATCAATGGAACAATCTTTGATTCAATGATTGCTGATGACAATGCTACTGGAGTGGAGAACTCAGTTGCAGCTTTAGGTGATCATTTAGATGATTTCAACAGGCATGTTGTTTCCATCGAAATAGCTAAAGAATTGAATTCGATGGATGTCGCTGGTAACGACATAGAACTCTATGAAGGAGAAACCCTAGGTTATTTACTGATACTCTATCAAAATAGTACAGCGTCTTACAATTATACCTTGCTTGATAACAAAATTAGTGCCTGGAAAACTTTCAGATTATATCCCGAGTACGAATATTTCTCATATGAGGAGGATTTAGCTGAGAAGAGTATCCTAACTTATATTTCAAAATCTCAAAATACAGATGAACGCAATCTTTCTGTAATTAGTAACATCATTGACAGTTACGATTTCAATAGCACACTAAGATATGAATCCGAAGGGTATGAATTTACCTATAATGGAATTAAAAGTTATGATTTGATAATTTTAGTTGGTGAATTGGAAGACTTAACTTTAGATGAAATCGATGCAATTAGATTTTATACTTCTTCAGGTGGAAGCTTATATGTCTTAAGTGAGGTTTCTCAAGACACTAAACCAGTTAACACATTATTGGCAAACTTTGGCCTTCAAATCTACAACTCTACTGTATTCTCTGAAGATTTAGGAATTAATTCAACAATTACTTTGGATTTAGCAGATATCATAGATCTGCCATATCTTACTGATTCAACCATTCTTACTAATGAAGGTATCTCGTCAGTTTTCTATCAAGGATCAGCGTTGAATTTTACAATGAATGGAACCTTTGGAGAAATAGACATTCAATTCCAAGAAGGAGATCTATATGCCACCCTAAATAAAACAGGTGAATACTATATTGATTTAGATGATGATCTGATGCTTAATAGTAGCATGGACTATGGATTAAATAACTCAGCTGTTTTTCAAGCAGCTGTCGAATTGCAAAGAGGTGGAAAGCTAATTGCTACTGCATCTTCAGATATCTTCAATTCTTCAAATATTCTCAAGGAGGACAATAAGTATTTATTCATCAGACAACTACAGTGGTTACTCAACTTCCAACATCAGCTATTATATGATGATTTTGTTGTTCAAGAAGCAGAAATCGAAGAAGGTAGCATGATTCATGTTGAAATTACTGTTTATGGAGATAATGCATCTACAATTGATAACTTGCATGTTTGGGTAGTTGTACATGAACTGAAAAGTGACCGAAATCATGAGGATCTCATATCTTCAGACAATAGAGATTTTAATGGATCCATTATTCCTGCTGATACAATCCAGGCAAACTTTGTAGATGTCAATGTTCGAATGCATAAAAGAGGATATGGGTATAATGAAACCCAATTAGTGGAAATCTATATGAATTCTGTGGTAGGAAAACCAATTCAAATAGATTACTTAGCCATGATACTATTCATTGCATCACTTGGTCTAGTAGTCCTAGGTGCTTTTGCTACAATGAGGTATAGAGGTAAAGAGGAAGAAGCATAGTTACCTATTATCTTCTAACCTTTTCTTTTTATTATTTTTTGAACAAATACTTATATTAGGAAAGTTAATTTAGAATGTATACGAGAGAAATATAAATGATTAACTTAGCAATCTTCTCAGATGTTCATTCAAATCTGGAAGCATTATCTGTTGTAGCTGACAAAATCAAGGACCTATCACCAGACATCATTATATTCTTAGGAGATATTGTTGGGTATGGTCCAAATCCAAAAGAATGTTTAGACATAGTTGAAGATATAGCTCAAATTCATGTTGTTGGTAATCATGACTATGCAATATTTAAGGATAATTTTAAATATTTTAATCCATTGCCAAAAATCTCGTTATCATGGACAAAAAATCAACTTTCAGATCACGATAAACTACGGTTAGGATCTCACCCATTCTTCTCTATATTTCCACTCTTTATCACAGAAGGGAATGCTATGTTCGTACATGGATCCCCTAGAAAACCATTAAGAGATTATGTTTCTCCTGACTTGCCTTCTTGGTCATATAATATGTTTTTTGAGATCACTAGAGAATATACTGAAATTGATTTTCTTTTTCTAGGTCACACACATAAACCTCTACATATTGTAAACGAAGAGAAACATCTTTTGAATCCAGGATCAGTAGGTCAACCCAGAGATAATAATCCCAAATCATCCTTTATGACTTTCAGAATAAATGAAGAAACCAAGAATTTCGAGTATGAACACATCAGGCTAGATTATGATGTAGATACAACATGTAAAAAAATGGAAGAACTCGGTTTTCATCATTTTCTAATAAATCGTTTGCGAAGAGGAATTTAAATTTCAGTTTCTGATATTTCGCTATCAGTATTATAATCTTGATCGTTTTTAGGTACTTCGGCATTTTTCTCTTTCAGAAATGGTGAAGCAATAGCTGCTAATAGTAGAGTAAGGATTATTCCAATTAAAGCTTGATAGAGGATTGATGCATCAGCAATGGGTTTTCCAATTCCTAAGCCAATCAAAAGAACTTGTGTTGTTATAGTTCCAGTACCTACACCTGCTGGTACTAGAGTGATAAGACCTATCAACAGTGCAATAGAAATAACAGAAGCAACATCTAGTAGACTGATATTACTACCAAATGCTATTAACGTAAATTTGAGAGAGTAGAATTCGAGTATCCATCTCGATATTGTAGTTATGATCACAATAGATGCAATGAATATTTTACTATACAAAAATTTGAGCGATGTATAATATTCATCTAATGCAGGTTTTACAACTCTATCTAACCAATCACCAGTTTTTTTCGATATTTTCCTTAGAATTTTGGTTGTTAATTTGAGGGAGAATCGGCCTATTTGTGGAACAAATAGAATAGCTGTTAGAAAGATTGTCCCAGCTATAGCTAGATAAAAAACGATATTTGTACCATATTGAATCTTTAAAGCTAAATCTGGATCTGTTGTGTTACTAATGATTTTTGGTAATGTTACGCCTAGAGCTATTATGAAGAAAATTAAAACCACCACTACGTCAACAACTCTGAAAAATGCTAAAGCAGCAAATGAGGATGAGCGAGATACATTCAGATTACGTTTATTTATTTCAACACTAGCTACTTCACCAGTTTTGAATGGACCTAGCACACTAAATCCGTATCCAACAAGATAGGGTAAAAGGAATTTTAAGAATTTCAATTCAGGGTGATTAGGTTTTAGGAGGATATAAAACCGATAAGCTTTCACTGCAGCACTAACTAGCATAAAAAGAAGAGCTAACAACAAATAAAGAATAGAGGCATTTCGTAAGACTTCGTAAGATCCTTTAAAATCCAACCCATAGAAAAAATATACAAGAAATCCAACCATTATAATAAAAACAATTATTCTAAAAGCATATTTTCGCAAAAACTCTTTAAATTTCATTATCGGAACCCTACGAGAAGTAAAAATGTGTGAAAAGATTGTGAATCATTTCTAGATAGAGAAAGGAAGGATAGAAAATATACAGAGAGGAATTATCCTGACTCTGCGCCGCCTTCATCAAACCATTCATATGTGCAATCTTTACAGACTATTTTTTTCTTGTATATAGGTTGATGTCCGAAATAAGCTATTGGTTTGGACTTATCTTCTACTTCTTTTAGACTTTTACTGTGACATTTAGGGCATTCTTTAGCCATTTCTTATTTTCACCTTGAGAATTCTTCTTGTTGTTTCCTAGCGGGACTTCATTTAAAAAATTTGTGTAAGATTCAACATGAAATAACATAAAATCATTTAATTTAAAAAGCAGATTTTGAAGGAAATTTCGTTAGATTATTTTTGTCGGAACATGTGTATTTTATGTAGTTAAATAACGGAAAAAAAATGTTCTAGACATAGGAATATCTGAAAAAAAACTGAATTTGGAAGGTGGATTTATCATTTTAATGAACATCTCCATCTTTTAGAGTAAAATATCATGTATAACAATTATTAATAATCAAATATGTAAATATGAAATTCATGGGAACTATT
>CAZPXJ010000030.1:0-25972 GCA_964590855.1 uncultured archaeon | reverse complement strand
TGGGTCAGAATTCCTTCTTGAATTAGTGCCCTTATAAGAACGTATAGTAATATGAAGAAGATTACAAATCCCACAACAGTAAAGATTAATCGGATCCAATGCTTTATTTTCGGAGGGTGTTCTAGATTCTTGTTTGTTCTAATAATCTTGGGTAGGAACGCTCCCGTTTCTGTCTTATATTGAAGATAGTCCTCTCCATATTTCTTTGATAATCTCCACTCCTCATAGTAGGACCAAAAGATAATTAGAAGAGAGAAAATTGACCACGAAAAAACTGCCCCCGTTCTAATTCCCAAATCATTTGTCCAAGGAACAAAAAGCGAAACTATAAGGGTCATGAGAATTATTCCTGTGTGTTGGGGATGGCGAATGACTTTATACGGTCCTCTCCTACATATTCCTTCTTTCTTAACGATAGTTGTAGCGAGAACAATAAGTCCCCAAAGAAGTAAACTTGCTCCAATTGCGAATATTATGAACTCGAAAACAATGAAAACAATCACCCCAGGTTCATTTATGGAATATTTTAAGAACAGCCACGATTCGAATATGCTGTATGGAAAGAACTGACCAATGAGCGCCCATGATATTAAATAGAGAGGAAAAGTCATACCCATGGGTATGAGTATTCCCAAGATTACGCCTAGATAAGCCCAAGTTGAAGTTAAAAGAAAGATAAGATTAGAGATAATCTTTGCTGTGATATCTTTAAATTTCATTATCATCATCCCGTAAAATATAGTTTATTTGAATATTTCCCAAAGTAATGTGCACATTCTAATTGCTCCAAAATAAAAAAAATGATGGTCAGATGGCATTTGTATTTACCACCATGTAAACCATGTATAGAGTATTTAATCAGTTTTAAGAACATATTAGGGAACTTGATCAAATGGTGGTTATAATGGCTCTTTTATTTTCTTGAGAAAATTCTACTATTGTTCTATGCATAATTTTGTTCTCAAATTCATGTGTCTTTAAACTTAATTAAATACATGAGGTTCGAATATACCAAGCGCGGGTAATGAAATGGCATACAAAAACAAGACAAAACATACAAACACAAATAGAGTTAGTACATACCTTTTCCAATAGTTGATTTCGGAAACACTTTTCTTCTCCTTATGTCTTTGAATAATTCGAGGAAAGAATGATCCGGTTTTTCGACGATATTCATCAAATTCATCACCAAATTTCTTGGCTAGATGTCTATCTTCGAGGTCAGACCAAAAAAACATAACTAGGGCGGATAAACCCCACGAGAGAAGTTCATGTACATAAATACCTTTATCACACGTCTCTGGAATATAGAGTGAAAAGGCAAATAAAATAAGCATCAGACCTAGATGTTGGGGGTGACGGATATATTTATATATTCCTGTTGTAGCCAATCCTTTCTTTTTCACCTTAGTTACAGCAATATGTATTAATCCCCATAAGAATAATGCGCCTCCTATGATTATTAACAGTGTTTCAAAGACCAATAAGGCAATAATACTGGAAGGATACCCCTTATACATTAACGAGATCAAATTCCACATCCAACCAAGCTCAATACCTAAATAATAGAATAGATGATATATAGTGTACGCCAGTGGAACCATCCATGTAGCCATGATAAAGAGCATTCCTGCGACTATAGGAGCATATACCCACGTTAAGGCTGCAAGAAAACCTGAATATTCAACTATTCTAGATAGGAATTTCAAAATAGTTGCCGACAATTTTCTGGATTCCTCTGCCATACTATTGCACTTCCATTTCAAGAAAGATTTGTGTCAATAAATATCTTTCTTTTTTATTTTCGTAACAAAGAAAAAAAAGAAAGGAGGTACTCATTTTACCGCCATTCAAACCAAGTATAGAGTATTTGGTCATCTTTGAGAATGTATTGAGGACCTTCATCATATTGGCTACCTTCAATTTCCTCTTCATAATAAGTTTCTGTTAACGATTTGGCTGAGTTATAGGCATCTGTATCTGAGTAGTCTGCATCTAATTTTTCATAAAAATAATATGAAAAAGCACTTTCTGCAGGAACACTACCTAAAGCATAAGCTGGACTGGATGAATTTGATTCTGTGATTACGAACACTCCAGTTCCTTTTAAATCATCTTCAAATCCACCCGCATGACATGCTGTAATTAATATGAAGATATTATGGGACTCAAGAGCATTTATACATGTAGCTAAGTCATCAGAGTACATCCTTGTCTCTGTAGAAGGATCAGTTATCAAATAAGAATTATCCTCTCCAGAATCGTAAGCTCCATGCCCTGAGATATGAATAAAGACGAAGTCATGAGATGTCTCATTGCTATCAAGATCACCAATTATAGCTCCTTCCCAATCTTCCTCATCTTCGTAATACATTACAGTGTCGAATCCTTCATCATTTATCAACTGGTTGCCGTAAGATTCAATGTCTGTATCTACAACTGCATCGGTTGCATATAGAAATAAAGCAATTTTATTCGCAAGAGGATCAGCTATCCTAAAAGTATAGGATGTTGTCTGTTCACTGCAATAGATATAGATGTAATGAGTCTCATATCCAGTTTTCTCAGCTTGTATTTTACAATAGAGATTCTCTTGAACATCTTCTGAAAAAGAATAATACCCATAAACATCGGTTGTATCAGAATCTAAGACTGTAGTGTCGTCGATTAATTTAACAGTAGCACCAGCGACAGCGAGATTATTCTGGTCGTAAACATAGCCATTACAGGTCTGTGTAACCTCCCACTCGATATTAAAGTCTGTCGGGTCACTAGGATAAAGATAGGTGTCGCGATAAATGGTTGTGTAACCACTTTTTTCAACCTTAATTGTACACTCTATGGTTTCTAGTAACCAATCTCCGAAAATAAGCCTATACTCACCATTAGAATCAGTATAATCGGTATCTTCGACTGATTCGTCCACAATTAAGCTCACTAAAGCATTCTCAACATCTGAAGCTCCACAAGTTACTTCTCCAGAAACAACTCCTCCTGGAAAGGCGAGAACAGAGTTGGAATAGGTTAGTGTTGTTACTAGTACAGTTAGTACAACTACTGCACTTATCAATTTTAATTTTGTATTTACTTTATATTCGTTTCACTGATGAATTGTTGAAGATTTGAGCTAGCTCCACAATTTGCTTTTCTCGTGGCAAAGACTAGATTCTGAATATTATTTATAATCCTAATACGTAGTTCTATTTCTCATAACTTTTAGAGAAAAAATCTCTGAAGTCAAATTATTTTAACTTCTGTTTAAGCGAAACGCTTTTTTAAGCAGATTTTGAAGTAGGATTATGATTAAGATCTACAATACTCTTACTCGTCAACTCGAAGAGTTCAAGACTGTTGAACCTAATGTTGTTAAGTGGTATAACTGTGGTCCAACAGTTAATGGTTTAATGCATCTAGGGCACGCTAGATCAGCTGTAGCTTTTGATACCATTCGCAGGTATTTGGAATATAGAGGATACAGAGTGGACTATATCATGAACTTCACAGATATTGAGGATAGAATGATAGAAGTTGCAAATAAAGAGAAACGAGGAGTACTCGAAGTTGCAGAAGAGTATCTAAATTATTTCCGTAGAGATATGGCAAGTTTGAACTTGAAACCAGCAACTGTTCATCCTAGAGCTATGCTCCACATCAATCCCATGATAGAATTTGTGAAAGAATTAGAGAATAAGGGATATGCATATGAGAGCAATGGAGACGTATATTTCGACGTAAGGAAGTTTAAGGAGTATGGAAAGCTTTCAAATCAGAAAATAGAGAATATACTGCAAGAAGGAACAGAAGATGCAGATAACCCAAATAAGAGATTCCCAGCAGATTTCGCTTTATGGAAACATAAAAAACCAGGAGAACCGTATTGGCCTTCACCATGGGGAGAAGGAAGGGTTGGTTGGTCCTTAGAATGTTCTGTAATGTCAATGATGTATTTAGGAGAAACTCTAGATATCCACAGTGGTGGTCAGGATCTTATCTTCCCTCATCATGAAAACGAAATTGCTCAATCTGAATCTCTAACTGGAAAGCCTTTTGTTAATTATTGGCTTCATAATGGTTATGTTAACATAGACAAAGAGAAAATGAGTAAATCCCTTGGCAATTATGTTAATATAGTTGATTTGCTGAAACACTACTCTTCCGATGCTGTTAGATTGTTTGTTCTACAAACTCACTATCGTAGTCCTATAGTGTTCACTGAGGATACAATGGATCAAACCCAAGTAACATCTGATAGACTTTTCAACACAATTCTTTTGGTTAAGTACTATTCAAAGATGCAAGTAGAAAAAGAGGAAAAAAGCGAAATGGACAACAACCTTACAAGTCAAATAGCCAATATTAAGGAGGATTTCATTAAAGCTATGGATGAGGATTTTAACACTTCTATTGCCCTTGCTAAAATCTTTGATCTTTCACATGATGTAAATGACTATATAAGAAAATCAAAACAGATAAATCCTTCGACTATACAAGAGGTAGATAGTTTCCTCAATGATTTTCGTTCAATATTTGGATTATTTGAGGATTTAGACCAATATTCTTCTATAAGTATGATAGAACAAATAGTAACTCTGCTTATTGAGCTCCGTCAAAACTTCCGTAAAGAAAAGAATTGGACAATGAGTGACAAGATTAGAGATGATCTGAAGAAAGCTAATATCACATTGGAAGATACACCTGAACGAATACTGTGGAAACTTGGAGTAGACAAATAGAAGTCATATAATCTCCCAGTTATCAATGATTATTGAAACAATTTCGTTCTTCTTTTTCTTTCTAATTTTTTTCAGAAACAGCTTACTAAATTCATTTTCAATTGTATCAATGTAAGTGTTAAAGAGCGGATTATGTAAAATTAAACCAAATTCTATATTCTCCCATTGGAAATCTTGGGTTTTCATATCCCATGACATCCATTCCAAAAAGTATGGTCCTCTTTGTGATCCCGGGTGGGTAGTAAAAGTCTCTTGCCAACCATTCATGGTTAACAGAAACTATTGCAGTTATGTTTTTATCATCTAGGTTTGTGCTCATTTCTGGATAAGGAAATGGTCCACAAATTTGGCTTGCTGCAATATTCGAATTTGTTGGATTATCTATCTCAATCTCAATATCGAACTCAAATATAGTTAAGTGTCCTTCTGTAATTACTCGAGTTAGTGGCGGATATTCTGCACCTACTACTCGTACAACTATATACTCTCCCTCTGAGAGAACATCTGACTGGTTAGTTAATAATATCATTGTAACAATAATTAGTGTAATCGCTTTGAATCTCTGTTTTAGCTTTTGGTTCATGATGATTTACCTTGCCTTCTCTGAGGAACTGTCATTCTTTATGATCTTTATTCATTTCACTATTTAAGGCACAACCTTACTTCTTACTACTATTTACTTTTTTTAGTTAATTAACACTTTGATGAGTTTATTTCGATACTATCTCTTGACAATGTCCTACTGATAACATATACTAGTCTTACAGACAGTAGGTTTCTGTTTCTGTCAATAATCCTAAGATAAAATAATGAATTGGTAGCACTCTGAGTGTGTTCTCATGTCTATGATGTATTTAGGAGAACTTATTGATATCCACAGTGGTGGTCAAGACCTTATCTTTCCTCATCATGAAAACGAAATTGCACAATCAGAATCTCTCACTAGTAAGCCATTTGTCAATTATTGGATGCACAATGGTTATGTTAACATAGACAAAGAAAAAATGAGTAAATCTCTTGGCAATTATGTTAATATTGTTGATTTACTGAAACACTACTCTCCTGATGCAGTAAGATTGTTTGTTCTACAAACTCACTATCGTAGTCCTATAGTGTTTACTGAGGATACAATGGATCAAACCCAAATTACAGCAGACAGGCTTTTCAACACAATTCTCTTAGTCAAATATTATTTAGGGATACAATCAGAAATAGAAGAAGAAAGAGAGATAGACATTAATCTTACAAAAAAAATAGCCAATATTAAGAAAGAATTCATTGAAGCTATGAATGAGGATTTCAATACTTCTAATGGATTTGCCGTTGTTTTCAAGTTTTCAACTGATGTCAATGAATATCTAAGAAAAGCAGAAAACATTAACCCCAAAGCAATTAGTGAAGCAGACAAGCTCTTCGACGAATTCAGATCAGTTCTTGGTTTGTTTGAGGATTTCAACAGTTATCTATCTTTAAATACTGTGGAAAAACTTGTCAAACTCTTAATTGAGCTCCGTGGAGAATTTCGAAAAGAGACGGACTGGGAAATGAATGATAAAATCAGAGATGAGTTAAAAAACGCAGGAATTGCTCTAGAGGATACTCCAAAGAGAATTCTTTGGAAATTATCTGAATAGGCTCTTTTACTCCTTTTACTTTTTTCTCAAAAAGGATTTATAGGACATACATTATTCTACTACTCAATGACTACATACATGGGTGTTCCCGAAGAGTACAAAGTTTACATGTACTCTGCTCTTGGTGTTATGTTTGGAGGAGTAATTTTACTTATTGCTTCCCTATTTGATATGAACGAACTTCTCCTTGCAGCGAGTTTAACTGCAATTACATGTGGGTTCTTCATTAGTATAGTGTTGGCTGGTTTCTTTATTCGGAAGAAGAAGAAAGACAGGAATGTGGAGATTTTCATCTCAACTTTAGCCAGAATACTACTACTCATTGCCTTTGCGTTCAGTACATATTTGATAGTATTTTCCGTATTCTTTATGATAAATAATCTAGAGCAATTAAGCGCTGCTCAGTGGATTAATGTAGCTATTGCTTCAGCTATTGCGGTTCCCATTGTTGTAATAGGCTTATTGGCAGCTGATATAATCTTCAATAAAAGAAGAAAGAAGAAGAAAGAACAAGAAGAGCAAGATGAAAAACTACAGAAAGAGTTTGAAGAGTTAGATAAAGAAGAATAGATTTTGTTCTTAAGCAGGGACTTTTCTTGCCAAGATCATGTTTACAAGATAGTAGGGAACTTTGATTTTTCTTCCCTCATTATTTTCTAAAGTCATATCTAGATCGTATGATAGAGCCCAATCCTCAACTGTAGCATCTTCTCTAACTTTAGTTGAGACAATCATCCATTCTGTATTAGGTTTCAATCCTTTTTCTTCTAACTCAAAATATACTTCTTGAAGTGTTGGGGATGCCTTATGAGGAAAATGTCTTGCTATTGCGCGTTCAATTATCTCTACAATCACAATTTTAGCCTCAGGGGCAAATCTAGCTAAAGGTTTATTTTCAGTTGGTATAGTGCTAGTTCCAACCTTTTGTGGGATCATCGCTCCATAGGGAGATTTCTCTGGTTTGAGCTTCTGTTCAATCATTTCAGCTATTTCATCTGTTAGAACATGTTCCCACTTACATGCCTCCTCATGAATCTTCGCCCAAGGAAGACCTAACCATTCAAGAAAACTCTCAGATAGCCTATGTTTTCTTACCACTTTTCTAGCTATATCCTCTCCCTCTGAAGTTAACTTGGCACCGTAGTATGGTTTGTAATCGATGTAGCCTTTTCTTGATAATTTCTTTAACATTGAAGTGACAGTCCCAGGATCAACATTCATCATTTCAGCTATCTGATTGGTTTTAACATGTTTATTTCCATATTCAAAAAACCAAAAGAAAGTTTCTAGATATTCTTCTTCAGCATGGGTTACTTCAGCTTGATTCATATAGAATCACTTCTACTTCACAAGAAACTACTCACCCTTGAATTCCGGTTTTCTCTTCTCGAAAACAGCTGTTATCCCTTCTCTTATATCTTTAGTTCTAAAGCAGCGGAATGTTCCTCTTCTTTCTGCCCTATATCCTCCTTTTACTGAGGTTGAAACACCCTTGTTTATAGCTTTCTTAGATACTTTCACAGCTATCGGTGCATTTCTAGCAATGGATTCAGCAATCATTATTGCTTCTTTCTTTAAATCTTCTAGAGGTACGACTTTACTAACGAACTTCATCTCAAGTGCTTCTTTAGCAGAAAATCTTCTGCCTGTATATATCAAATCTTTAGCTGTGCTTAATCCAACTACTTTCTGTAAGCGATAAGTTCCTCCCCAACCTGGAGGTAAGCCTATAGTTGTCTCTGATTGAGCAAAGGTAGCACTATCTGCTGCGATACGAATGTCACACGAAAGAGCTAATTCCATTCCTCCTCCCATTGCATATCCATTAATAGCTGCTATGACAGGAACTGGTTGCTTTTCTATTCTAGCAAATACTTTTTGTCCTTTCTTAATTGCTGTTAAGAATCTCCAGCCTAATTTTGAAACCCACTTTAAGTCAACTCCAGCACACCAACTTTTACCTTCAGAATAAATGATAACAGATCTTATGTTGGAATCTTTTTTTAATGACTTGAATGTTGTATCAAGTAGATCAAGCATGTCTTTGTTTAATGCATTCAGCTTTTTCTGACGGCTCAAAGTAATTAGTAGAATATTACTTTTCTCACCTACTGTTTCTACAGCTAAAAGAGGTTCAGTTTCTGTCATGAAATAAGTTTAGTATGATCATATCTAAATGTTTTGTGAAGTGAATATACGACAAAAATACTCTAAAAGCAATAAATGCCATATTGGTACGCTTAAGAGATTGAAAATGAAGTATGAGAAAAGTGATAATACTAAAATAATACGGTATTAACACAACTTACTGTGCTTTTTCGTATCCTCCACCACCTGGAGTCTCAATAACAACAATGTCTCCTTTCTTTATTGTCTTAGTAATTTTAGCTGGAAGAATTATTATCTCATTTTGAGTCTTCAAGATGTTTCTACCCTTTGTTCCTTTCTCACCACCGAACAAACCAAAAGGTGAATGGATTCTTCTTTCACTTTGAATGGATAAGATAGCTTCATCTGCAACCAACTCTATCGATCTACGAATACCATTACTCCCTGACCATTTTCCTTTACCACCAGTATTTGGAAGGATTGAATATTCATGAATCCTTAGAGGGTAGTATTTCTCTAGAACTTCTACAGAAGTATTTCTAGTATTTGTCATGTGACTATGTTTGGCATTTGGAGGAGTATAATCTTTTCCAGCACCTATTCCCCCTGCAATTGTCTCATAGTAAGTAAATTGGACTCCATTGGGATCCACTCCACCAATAATTGTGTTGTTCATTGTTCCACTACTAGCAGCTGGAACTGCTTCTGGAAACAGCTGTGAAAAAGCACCTAACATTACATCGGTTATACGTTGACTTGTTTCAACATTTCCTGCAGCCACACCAGCTGGTGGGATAGGATCAATTAGAGTTCCTTTCTTTGTTATAATCTCTAAGGGTTCATACAACCCACTATTTGTTGCATACTCTCTAGAAACTAAACAACGCAGAATATAGTAAGTTGCAGAAAGCGTTACAGAATAGGTAGCATTAATGTTGCCTTCAACTTGGGAATCAGTTTTACTATAGTCAATAACTAGTTTATCTCCTTTTCTTTCAACCTCAGCTGTTATACCTATTGGTCGATCTATTACTCCATCGTTATCCATATAGTCAGTAAAGCAAACCTTGTGATTTTCTGGTATGGTTCGGATTAGCTCCAAAGAGGCATTTCTTGATCTTTCATTGAGGAAGTTAATGATCTGTTGAACTCTATCTAGAGAATATTTCTTAAGAATAGCATGAAACTTCTTCTCCCCAATTTTAGTTGAGGCTAGTTGTGCGTGGATGTCTCCTTTTCTTTCATCTGGTACGCGTATATTAGATAAAAATTCATCAAACCACTCCTGATTTAGAACTCCGTTTCGCTCCAATATTGTGGGGTTGATAACATATCCTTCTTCTTCGAGAGTATACTTGCCACTAGGCATAGACCCGGGGACAACACCTCCAACATCTGCATGATGGCATCTATTGGCTATATATCCAACAAGGGTGTTATCAAAGAAGATAGGTTTCACAACAGCTATATCTGGTAAATGTGTTCCTCCTAAGTAAGGATTGTTAGAAATGTAAATATCTCCATCAAGTATGTTTTCCTCACCAAAATGTTTGATAAGTGCTTGCAAACCCTCGGGCATTGCCCCTAAATGAACAGGAATGTGCTCTGCTTGAGCAATCAGTTTACCATCTTTATCCATAATTGCACTGGAAAAATCTAATCGATCACGTATATTTGGGGAAAAAGCTGATCGTTGAAGTACAATACCAGTTTCCAAAGCAACATTGGTTAGTGCTTGATTGATCACTTGAGCTTCTATTAAACTAAATTTGGAACTCATTTCATCTCCTCCATCATTATGTACCCTAGTTTATCCACTTTCCCCTTAACTCCAGGAGGAATTACGGTTGTTGTATCTAGTTGGTCTACTATACAGGGTCCGTTTAGTACATTATTTGCTAAGAGTTTTGATTTTTCATAGACAGGTGTATCTATCCATTCTCCCTCAAAGTTTACTTTTCTACTTTTCTTGTAAGAATCTTCAGGTGGTTTTTCTTTTCCCACAGATAATTTAGGTAACTCTATTCGTGGTACAAGACCAACCCCGCTAACTGATGTATTAACAACCTCTACTTTGAGTTCTTCATCAAACCATGAATAGGTTTGATTATGTAAAACTTGGAAACGACCTATAACCTCAGTCAATTGACTCTTTGTGAGAGGAAACTCAATATCCAGAGTAAGGAAATCAGATTGTCCTACATACCGCAAATCTAGTGAATAGTTATACAGTTGATTTTCCTTTGTTACTTCTTCTCTATCTAATATCTCGCCAAGATTCTGTTTAGTTTCTTGCATCTTATAATTAATTTCATCCATATTCAGACTATCTGTAGTTTGGAGATATGATTGAGTTTTCTCGTGTTTAATATCTGAAGAGATAAGACCAAATGCTGACCAAACACCAGGGAAGGGAGGAATGATAACACCACCCATCTCTAATTCTTGAGCAATCTCCCAGGATTGTAAAGGACCGGCTCCACCAAAACCCAACAATGCGAAGTCTCTTGGATCTAACCCTCTTTGAATTGTCACTACTCTGATTGCGTTTGCTATATTATTGTTTAATATTCTTCTGATCGAAATTGCAAGTTCATCAATTGATTCTATGTCTAGAGCAAACTTAGAGGATTTTATTTCTTCATATAACTTGTTCAAACATCTAACGGATTTGTCTTTATCTATATTCAGATTTCCAGCAAAATTATCTTCATGAACATATCCGAGATAGAGATTTGCATCTGTTAAGGTAACTAGTTCCCCTCCAAGAGAGTAACAAGCAGGACCAGGATTTGCACCTTGAGATTCTGGACCTACGGATAGTAATCCATCTTTGAAGTTAGCAATAGAACCACCTCCGCTTCCAATGGTTTCTACATCTACCATGCTAGCAACTAGAGGAAAACCTCCAAAGTTTCTTTCTCTCAAGATTATAGGTCCATCTATTAAAGCAGAAACATCTGTTGAAGTTCCACCTATATCTAAAGACACTAAATGAGTTCGATTAAGATGTTGTAGACTCTCTGCAGCTGCCAGTACTCCTCCTGCTAGACCAGAGTATAGGGTTTGAATTCCAGATCCACCTATTGTTGGTACATCACTCATTCCAGTATTTGACTGCATTATCAAAAGAGGAGAATGAATATTATTCTCTATGAATTTATTTTGTAATCTTGATAAATATGAATTAACTACAGGACTAACTTTAGCATTAACAATGGTAGTAACTGAACGTTCATACTCTTTAATTTGAGGACTTATCTCAAAGGAAGTAAAAACATTGAAACCCCCATCACTTAGAAGCTGACTGATTTTGTTTTCATGGGAAGGATTAAGAAAAGAAAAGAGCAATGAAACAGCTGCTGTTTCTATGGATTTAGATTTCATCTTGGATGTAAAATCGTTTAACAAAGTCAAATCAATTGGAGTAATAATATTGCCTTTGTCATCTATACGTCCTTCAATTTCGTATAGAAAATCCTTGTCGAAATTTACTGGATACTTCTGTTCAAACTTTAGATTGTATAATTCTAATCTCTGTTGTCTTCCGATTTCGATAATATCCTTGAATCCTTTTGTAGTTAGAAAAGCAATAGGAGGACATTTATCCTCCAGAAAAGCGTTTGTACCTATTGTTGTTCCATGAACAATGATTTCCACATCATTTTTTTGAAAGTGATATTTTTCCATTATTTCGTTAAATCCAAAGATTATACCTGCACTTGGATCTTTTGGAGTTGTTGGAGTCTTCCAAGCTCGAATATACCCCTCCGAAACAATGACGTAGTCTGTAAACGTCCCCCCGGTATCAATTCCAATTCTAACTTGCTGTTGTTTATCATTGTTCAAATCTGTTCATAGGAAGAAGAACCTATGAGAATTTAAAGTTTAGCAGATAATCAACTGACCGTTAAAGAAGTAAAGATTCTTCTGTTTGCTTTTATTCTCCAAAGTGTACTTCCACTCATTTTCTGCTTGCCTTATCATACTCTGATATTTGGTCTGTTTCATTTTATTCACTGTAGATAACTGAAAAGTGAAAAGTTGTTCAATCTTACCAGAGCAGAAAATAATGGGTCGATAAGCTTTCAAAGAAAGAAAGGAACGAAACAGTATGTTGGTAAGAATTGGAATTGTAGCAAGAATGAAAGGAGTCTCCCCCAGCACGCTAGGAAGATGGGAAAAAGAAGAGAGGCTAACTCTAGTTGGGAGAACAAGAAGAGGATATAGAAGATATACGCTACTACCTGCTAGGAGAAGAGGAGAAGGAAACCACCCCAGCCAGGAACGTAATTGTGGGTTATGCGAGAGTGAGTGCTACTAAACAAGAAAGGGAACCTGGGAGACAAGAAGAATGGTACCTCAAACAAGTGTTTACTGATGTCGCTTCAGGGATAGGTTCCACTTATCATTTTAATCATTCCTGTAAGATTAGAAAACAGTTTTAGCTAAATTTCAGCAGCTTTGTTGTTCATAAAGAACACATCGATTACTTCAATGCGTTACTTTTTGATAAAAAAATATTAAGAATCACTCTGAACTTTTATATTGAAAAAATTGAAGTACAAGGAGAAATCAGTAGTGGAGCTAGCTCAATTCACCTTATTTCATCACGGCATGATGGAAATGAAGAACATTACTAGCTCCACTCCTCCTTCCTTAGAACTTATATTAAAATCTATTTCTAATCCTTAAGAAACTAAATTATTCTTAGCACTGACATAAAGTATTCCTTTGCTTTTTATAGTTAATTCTAATTTTAGATAATGCTATTCTGAATAGCAAAAACTGAACGGCATGATAGAAATGAAAAATGAAAAAATTATAGTTTATATGTTAATCTTGGGTTTATCAGTTATGACTATGTTAGCAACTATTCCTGTTTCACAAGTTTCAGCTGATCCTTTCTCAGCTGATGTTACTATTGATACTATTGCTCTAACTGATGATGTACTCTATTATAACTATGTAACTGTTAAATTCAGTATAGGTAACATTTCGCGAGGTTGGTTTTATGGAAGTTCTGATATATATATATCAGCGGAGTGAAAGTAGCCAGTACAACTAATAGTACATTTGAAAAAGGATATTACCCTGAAGCTTATGCAGGTAATCATACGATAAGAATTGTTGCAGAATTTGTTAACATATGGTTAGAGATAGAAGAAGAAGAAGATATTGAATACTTCAATGTAATCACTTGTGTGAATCAAACTAACAATGTAGATTTTCGAATAGACAAGCTTCATGACTATGAGACAAACAAGGGATTTCTAGATGGAAGCGGAGTAACCATATGTATTATCGATGATCAATTGGGATGTCATAGTGATTTAGATGAATTTCACAAATCGCTATATTTCTCAGGAAAAAATGATATTTACGATAATCCGGATAGAAAATATATCGATATTGAATATTACCAACCTGTTTTGTTCAGCGAAGATAAAAACTTTACTGAATATTGGGACAATACAACAACAACCAGGCTGGATAAATGGGAAGAAATATTTGAAGAAAATGAAGGTACCTATGATGAAGTCAAAGATGTTCACGGAACTTATATGTTAGCAAGCTGTAGACAAATAGCTCCGGGTGCGGACTACATCTTTATTGAGTGTAATGATAGTTCATTATATAGGAAGGATGCACTTAGATGGCTGACAAATGACACTGATGATCCTAATTTTGGAGGAGATGCACCTTTTATTCACTTGGGCATTGATATTATCATAATGTCTTGGTCAAACGATTACTATTTTGAGGATTTAGAAGATGAATTTAGTACATTAGCAAGTAATGGAGTAATTCCAGTATGTGCAGCCGGACAAGCTATTGAAGGTACGAGTGGAAGTATATTCAGGTATGATCATCAAGCGTATTTTCCATGCTCTTTCGATGATGTTATTGGAGTTACTGGCGTTGACGACAGATATTTCTCTTCAAATTCATGGGATAAACACTATTCTGCCAATTCTGGATGGGGAGTAGATACTGCGGGTATATATAATGGAACAATTTTAGATTGGGCACCTTATCCTGGAAATTATACATTTATGGGTACCAGTAACGCATCACCCATGGTTGGTGGTGTGCTTGCTTTAGTAGAACAGTTCCAAAATTCCCATAATTCAAGTGTTGATTTAACTGTTGAGTTAGTACAAGAAATTCTCAAGTATACTGGTGATGCACCGGGTATTGCTCCAAGTGCTTCAACAGAAGTTGAAGGATATCTTGAAGGAATTCACGACTCCTCAAATAGTACGTATTACCAATATTTCCCTTATCATGATAATGCAGATTATCCAACCTATGATTTAGGTTGGGGAATTATTGATGGGTATGAGATGTATAAATATTATGCAGATAATTATTAATTACTTCAACCCGTCCCTTTTTCTCTTTTCTTGATTATTAGATACCTTACAATCATGAGCAATGGTATGAATATACAGATTATTTCTAAATGAAAACTAGCAGTTGTATCTGTATGAATCGAATTACTTGGTTCTATTGTTGACACAATTTCAGTTTGATTATTGTATTCATAGGTAAATGTGATATTGGTTTCTGTAACCTTAATTATTAACGCTTGGGAGATTACAGGAACTTGGATTGAACTACAATATGTGAAATTATACCAAACTCTATATTCTCCTAGAGGAAAACGAGCGTTTTCGTAATTTTCTACAAGCATCCCAAAGTATGTAGTTTTATCACTAATCCCAGGAGGATAAGAATATTCACCAGCTACCCATTCATGATTAACCAAAACTAGAGCTGAAATGCTTTCATCTACTAAACTCACTTCCATATGAGGGTAGGGATGTGGTCCGCAAACAAATTGCTCAACGATTGTTGAATTAGTAAGATTCTCAAACTCAAGATCAATATTGAATTCGTAAACAGTGTTATTAGCCTCAGGAGAGATTCCGTATATATATGGAAATTCTGCATCTATTATTCTCACAATTATATGTTCCTCCTCTGCTGAAACCTCTTGTTTGTTTCCTGAGAGTAATAAAATTAGACTAATTAATGCGATCGTTACAATTTTTCGTTTTTCCATTTTTTTCATATTAAGACCTTCCTATATATTTGAATTTCTGTTCTATTTCTATAATATATCTTCACTTTCATATTTAAAGATAAACTACTTTCCTCTTAGCTCAACAGATGTTATACTACTCTTCAATTATTGGGTGAGATTGTTGTTTGAGTCTTTTATGACAATTGTGTTTGTCTTCTACTCATTTCTGTAATCAGTTCTCAAATACATTACTTTCGTTTTTTTGGGAAGTTTTTTCGTTTATTCTCTTCTAAATCAACCATTTTTCTTTTTATCAACTTATCCTCCAATCAAAGATTGATGTATTCTAGATTATCTGTATCCTATTTCAATATTTTTCTGACTTAGAAAAATAAATTTGCGTTTCCTTAAATTCCAACATTACCAAGTCTAAAGGTAAACTTGTTCCATTGTTTCTGAATTCTGTTCTTACTAATAGTTCTTCTGTGATCAGAGCAACATTTTGTCTCTCCCCAACTTCAAACCTGTTCAATCTAGTCTCTTCTTTTACGGGGAGATTACATTGACAACGGAGAGGGAATGGACCTCTACTTAGATAGATTTTTCTCGAGTTTAAATAACATTTTGCGGATTATAATATGAGACAAAGTGGGTACACACACAGCAACCAAATTAAAAGCACATTCTCCTCCCTCTTCAAAGGGAGTTATGAGGAGTTATCAGGTGGTGCTCAAGTGTACCTCACAATCCCAACGAGAAGAGATCAACCAAAGGATAAGAAATCTAGAAGAACAACAACAGCAATTGTTTACCTCTCAAGTGGTCAAGCAAGCTATACAGTTGTACAGAACCAATCCCCAAGAAGGGTTCTTCGCCCGCCAACTCTGCAAAACTGTGGGTCAAAGTCCGAACATAGCGGAAAGTGCCTTTCATTGGCTGCATATTGCTATCAAAGGCAAGCTAAATAAAGAGCAGAAAGCACAAGGAATGATTAATTTTCTGTTGAAAAATCCTCAGCAACTAGTAGAATGGGTGATATTTGGTCGATCCCCTTATACTGAACGAAGTTTGGAAAACTATTGGAAATTAAAGAGAAGGTATATCATCAACCTCCTCACCAGCACGAGAATGCAAACGGATTCTTATTGGAGGAAAAAACACAGAACCAGCTATTTCGCGAACTTCTTACAGTTCAATGCTTCTCTTCCCTCTACAACTCAACATGAGGTCCTCCAAGCTCTAGATGATACGCTGTTCTATTATACCAACGAATTTGCCCACCTCCCCCAACTTACCAAGAATCAACATGCGTTTCTAAAGAAATTCCAACTCTTAAAAAAAGAACAGCATATTGTTGTTCCTTTTCTCACCTCCTGGATCAACAGTCCTCAAGATTCTCGTTGGAAAAGTCTCAAAGAATTAGCTAAACAACTAGCACAACTCATAGGAAAACCTTCCCGAAAACTTTTCTCTACTGTTAGACAGATAATCGTCTTCACACTCTTTGATCATTACCTGCAGAGTGTCCCTCAGTTATTAATAGGTCTTTCTACAGCTAAAGTTGTTCCCTCTCCATTTAAACGAAAGAAGAAAGGAAGATTACCGATCAAATTGTTAATGAAGAAAAGTTATGTTATCACCCGTCAAGGGAATGCAAAGGATTTAACTGACCAGATTAAGAAACAAGGATGGACCGAGCTAGGGTTTCCCAAGAAAGGCAATCAGAAATTAACCGCTCGGGTACATGTTCCTCCAAAAGTACTAACCTATTTACAAAATGGTGCTAGTATCAAAGTTTTCCAAGTAAGCAGTGGATGTGCACCTAGTTACAAACCTAGAGTGGATGTCGTCCTCGAAGGAACCCATGGTTGTTTCCACTCTTCCACTCTTCTTCGCTACTACCTTGCATCTATTCCTGCAAAGAAAACCCCCATCCTTGGACTAGATATTAACCGCTTAGGGCGATATATGCTAGCCTTTAACCTCCCTGTTTCCCTCCCTCCAGACTTACGCAAGTTAGCTGCACGATATGACCAGCTCAGTACAAAAGTTCTAGATGAACTCAATCGAGGGTTGCTCCGTAAACGTAAAGAATATGACGCTAGAGGGTGTTGTAAACTTAAAGGGGAGCTTAATCGAGTCTATGCCCGACGGCATCGCATTCTTCGCGAACTCACTCGTCGTCTCCCCATTTTTTGGCAGCAGTAATGGTGAAAAAGAAGTGTAAAATATTGAAAATTGAGCGTTTAACTTCTGATCCCACAGGTACTAAAGGTGCTCTAGCTAAAGCCATTTACACCATGCCAGACAGTTTGTTCATCTATAAGAAAGCGGTCTGGTTGGCTTCTCAGGAGTTGGGGTATGATGTCCGGTTAGAAACCGTTCTTCCCTATCATACAAGTGCTCTTCATTACACTTGTGGTGGAGGTCTTGTCCGTGCTCCTGGTCAGTATGATGTCGCTCCTTGTAAGAAGTGTGGTCAACAAGTTAACACCCATGATAACGCTGCTAAGAATATCTCTTCTCTTCCTGGTACTCTCCTTCCTCTCACTCCTTTCCCCTCATCGCACGTGTAGGGGACCCATTTAAACGACGGTTAGACGCCTTTTGGCAAGTTTAACCAAGTTTCATGACGTGCGTTCTCTATTGGGCGTTTTTGTCATCTGTGTGAGGTAGCTAGGGCTAAAGACGAGCAGATGTTCACACCCTCACTTTACATACCAAATAAGCTATAAAAACACCAAAAACAGAAAATCAAAATCTATGAAAAATAAGAACATGTTTAATTACTTAGTTAGCCATTTTCTCTGTGGAACATTATGAGACGTAGACGAAGACCATTACGAAGACCAATGAGACCTTTAAGAAGGGCAATTCGAGTAGCTCGTAGACGAAGACGAAGAATACGTCGAACCAGAAGATTCCTTTTTGGTTCTGCAATAGTCTTTGCTATTGCGGGGAGTCATAACAATTACAAACTAGACCAAAACGATGTTTCGAAAGTAGAACAACATTATCGAAAACCTGTAGAAGATCTAACTGAAGCAGAATTGTTACAAGGTATGAAACGACTTGGGATTAAACAATTGCAACTAAACGAACATGAAGAGAACTCTGTAGTTGATGAAGTTGGGGAAGAATAGATAAAATCAATCTACCCAATAACTTTTTTTGTAAGGGAGAATCATTATTAGACACACATTATACCTTTTGGTAGTGAAAAGACAATGTTATGGAGATTCAAGAACATCTGGAAGCCTGCAAATTATCAAGGCAAGAGTAAGATGAAGTCTTACTTTGAGGGATGGTATTTCAAGATTGTAGACAAAACAGAAGAGAACATCTATGCTATCATTCCTGGTGTTTCTTTTGAGAATGATGGAAAAGCTACTGCGTTCATCCAATTCTTTGATGGTAAGGAAGTTGTTATGAATTTCTTTGAATACGATTTTTCTGAGTTTCAATTCGCAAAGGATAGTTTTGATGTTAGTATTGGTAAGAACAAGTTCAATTCTGAATTCGTCGAATTAGATATCAACAAAGACAACTACAAGGTTAAAGGAAAGATCAAACATTCAAACCTTAAGAACTGGCCAATCAAAGCTTTATCTCCTGGTGCTATGAGTTGGTATAGATTTGTTCCATTCATGGAGTGTTATCATGGTGTTCTTGGTTTTGATCATCCTCTAGAAGGAGAATTAGAAATAAATGGTAAGAAGATAGACTTTACCGGAGGAAAGGGTTACATAGAAAAAGATTATGGGAAAAGCTTTCCACGTTATTATCTCTGGCTGCAATCCAATCACTTTGATGTTCCTGATACTTCGATAATGGCTTCGTTTGCCAAGATACCTTGGATGGGTACTACTTTTGATGGATATATAGTTGGATTTTATCACAAGGGGGATGTTTACCGTTTCACGACCTATACTGGAGCTAAAGTAAAGAAACTGATACTTGGTGAGGAAAAGATTATCATGCATTTCGCTGATAAGAAGAAGAGATTAGAGATTGTAGCTCATAAAGCAAAGGGTGTTGATCTTCCTTCGCCTGTTGAAGGCTCTATGACTGGACGTATTTTGGAAAGTATTACTGCGGAAGTCAACGTAAAACTAATTGAGCTTGGTAGAGAAGAGAAAGTTATCTTTGAAGGAAAAGGTCGAAATGCAGGTCTAGACATAGGTGGAAGAGTAGACGAGATAAATGAAATCAACTAAAACTTCCACACAGCTAACCACCTTATATATTCAAGAGCTTAACTTATTTTAAACAGTAACAGGGTGTTCAAATGCAAGATGAGAAATTTATCGAGTATCTTAAATCACGAAATAAGCAAGAAACCATTATAGAAAAACAAGTTGGCTTTGTGAAAGAGATAGATGATTATCTAATAAACGAAAAAAAATCTCTTGGAATTGATAAATCGTACTTGAAAGATCTACAAGCTTTTCTCAAACAATGGGATGTCGATAAATCGATAAAATCAGAGTTTCTTCTAGCTATGAAAAATTACAGTAAAGCAACAGATAACACTAACATGATTGCTAATGTGAACCGATTGTTGGGTCGAGGAACATGGCTTTCCAGACTTGAAGAGACTCTAAATGAATATGTAGGTGAAGAATTGCAGCAGCAAATCATGGAAGCTGGAAGACCAATTAAACACACTTCCACACCCGCTAAGAAAGCAGTCTGGGCTAAGTGTATGATGGAATGCTTAGAAGCTAATGTTGATGAGAAAACTTGCAAGGAAATTCTCAATAATAATCTACACTTCAAAAGTCCAAAATCACCATCTTTCAAAAAATTGAAGCGAATGTATGAGAAATCAGGTAATATAGATGTTGTTTTACAATATTTGCACGATAAATGGAAGAAAATTATCGGAGATCGCTATGGGTATGATTCTTCTGAGTATAAGTATGTTGAAGCGGACCCAACTATAGAAGCAGGAATAAGAGAAGGAAATATTGTTTATGTATCCAAAATTCCTTTTAAAATAAAGCAATTTATTGAAAGTAAAAATGAACAAACCAAGCGTTACCAATATTGTCATTGTGCTTGGGTGAGAGATTCAATAACAAAATCTGAAGAAGATCAGGTATCACACACATTTTGTAATTGTTCAGGTGGATGGCACAAAGTTCCCTTTGAAGCTATTTTTGATCAAACCCTAGAAGTAGATTTAGTAAAATCGGTTTTGAAAGGAGACGACATCTGCACTTTTGCTATACATCTACCCAAAGAAGTAATTAAGAAAGAATAGAAAAACTTCAGTTTTTAATGGAAATTATTATATTCTTCTAAATTATTAACTACTGCATGGACGTATTTCATGTTTCAAAAAAAGAATTAGAACCTATGAATGAACCTTATGTATTTCTTAATGGTGATGTGTATGTTGTTGAAACAGACACAGAATTATGGATTTGGATCGGTTCAAAATCCTTTGCTGATGACAAAGCAGTAGGTGCATGGGGAGCTAAAGTTGCAGAAGAGAAAAATAAAGATTTGAATATCAAGTCAGTATCAGAAGGAGAAGAACCAGCGAAATTCAAAGAGATTATTGAGTTTGAAGTTGTAAAGGGAGATACTCCTGGATTTCTAAAACATTTCGAAAAGAAGATTCATAAGGACTTGCGATTACTTCAAGTCAAAGAAGATGACAAGGGAGAAATAGACATCATTGATGTACCAGTAGGATATCAGTATTTCAAATCTGATGATGCTTTCGTGTTAGATGCTGTCAAGGACATTTACATCTGGATAGGTAAGGATTGCCAAGTTAAGGAAAAATATGAAGCAGGAAGAATATCACGAGTACTTGAAGTAGAAAGAAAATTTGCTCCAATGATTTATGTTATTGAAGAAGAGAATGAACCAGAAGGTTTCCGAGACATGGTATTCAAATTAGGAATCAAAGATGGAGTAATTGAACTCAGAAGCACTTTAGAGAAAAAGGAAGATAAGAAAGAGAAGAAATGGTGGCAATTCTGGAAGTAAGCCACTATTTTTGATTCTATTCTTTATTTTTTATTTTTTAAATTTTATTTATAGCGTTAATTGCTGATAATGCTGCAAGCCAACTTGTTTTAGGATTAGTTGGTGATGGATTGTTCTCAAACTGAAATTTGTATTTTCCAACTTCTGATTCTATCTCAATCATATGTATATTCTGTGAAACTGCTGGGTCTGATATTATCTCAACTAATGTATCTTCAGGTCCTAGGGTTGAGAGAGCTAAACGAGCAGCTACATTTACACTTCTTGGAAAATGTGTTGCAGCTTGTTTCGCATTTCCTTCAAATATGGTTACAGGATTGGTGTCACTTAGCTTGATATTATTCACTTCAATATAATCACTTGCTGCAAATACTTTATTTGGCTTCCTTGTTTGCAGCTTAACAGATTGTATTCTTTCAGTTTTAATGGTCTCAATACAATCAAAACCACCAATAGCTCCTGATGAAAGGATGATTCTGTTTTTACTTTTCTTATTTAGTTCTTGGAATTTAGTGTAAAGAGAGTCTATTGTGATAAATGCACCAATACTCATAGGAATGAAATATTTCTCACTTTCTACAACTGAATCAAATATCTCATCCACTACTGCTTGAACTGCACACTCTACAATTATATCACAGTCTTGAAAATCTGTTATATCTTTCATAAGCCTAAAGGATGGAAATTTCTCATGGATGTCTTTCACTATTCCTTCGTCTATATCATAAACAGCTTGTATAACAGCATCATCTATTGTTCCATTTTCTACAGCTTCGATAATAGTATTACCTATATATCCAAGTCCAATTAGTCCTATCTTCTTCATCTACGATTATCCCTTTTGCGATATTATCTGATTGCTTCATAGTCGGCAATCCAATCTGAAACTTCGTCTAATCTCTTTATTTCATCGTCATCTAGACTTACTTCTAAGGCACCTAAATTATCTTCGAGTTGTTCAACACTGTTTGCCCCCACTATTGGTGAAGTTATGAAATCCTTAGTTAAGATCCAAGCAATTGCTACTTGTGTCATTTTTGCATCTTTAGTTTCTGCAATTTCCCTTACAGTCTCATGGATTGCCCATCTCTTCTCAGTGAAGTAACGATTCTTAGCTCCTTCACTACGTGGAGTATCTGGTATTGGACCGTCTCTTGAGTATCGATCTGTTAGAAAACCTCCAGCTAACGGACTGTAAGGAATAACTCCTAAACCATATTTCTTGATAACGTGTTCCATCTGATGTTCAACGAGCATTCGTCTGACTATACTGTAGGGGGGTTGAACAGTTTCAAATCGAGCATATCCGTTCTTTTCACTTACCCAAAAGGACTCTACTAACATCCAAGGATGGATATTTGATGCTCCAATGTAATTGACAGTTCCATTATCAACCAGCATATTGAGTGCATGAAGAGTTTCTTCGATATTTACTTCATTATCAAAACTATGAATTTGATAAAGATCTATCCAATCAGTTTGAAGTCTTTTTAAGCTCCCTTTGATTGCTTGATGAACATGTCTTCGAGATAAACCTCGGTTATTAATATCGTCTCCCATTGTTCCTCTAAGTTTAGTAGCTAGGACCAAATCATCTCTAGTCCCTCTATCCTTCAACCATCGGCCTATTATTTCTTCAGTTTTCCCAGGATAACTATTATCAGCCCAATAAGAGTAGACATCAGCTGTATCAAAACAATTAATCCCCAATTCTAGAGCTTTATCCAAAATCTTGAAAGACTCTTCCTCTTCTACTCTCCATCCCATTTGCATCGTTCCAAGCACTATTGGAGCTATTTTAACTCCAGTAGAACCTAATCTTCGGTATTCCATATGGAAAAATGGTAACAACTGTGATAAAAATATTAGCTTCCACCAATCTTAAAGAAACCAGGATTCGTTTTATTCTACTATCCCTTTAATGAAGTGGAAGATTCTTGCGAGAATAGAAACAGGCTTTCTCTCTACCACATGCTTTGCCATGTTATCCTGACGATTGTGCATCAATCTGTGTTCGCCCATACAATGTGGATGGATTAACATCTTGCATTTATTACACATTGCAAAACTAGCACCACAAGTTTTCTTTCCCTCATCTAGAGATTTTCCACATTGACCACATTTAGCAAAGATTGGCACGAATGGTTTGGTAGTTTGAACACTTATCAATATATTGTCAGAGACTGATGATTACATCTTTAGACTTCTTTCCACTCATATATTCAATATCTATTCTACCGATAGTTACTCTTGTAATGGATTTTTCATTGAGTTGCTTCTCAGCTATTTCTTCTGGTTTATCATCAAGTCTATCAATCATGTTTTCCAAAGCAACTTTCTTTTCTTCGAAATCTTCTATAAAACGAACCTTTCCTTTGAACTGAACAGTTGCATAAAGATGATCACAAGCTCCTTGAATATAGCCTTCATCAACTAAAGCTTGCCCCCAAACCACATCATTCTCCTTTAGAATATCAATCTTTTTACCCTCGCTAGCACAATGGAAGAAAATACAATGTTCTTCAGGATCATAACCATGACTCAAGGTTACTAAATAGGGTTCATTATTTTGGCACATAGCTATGGTGATATGTTTAACAGTTTGTAAAATATGTTTAAGTTCTCCAATATCTTCAATTGCTTTTTCCTTACGTCTCATCCCACGCATAGTTATCACTTTGGAAGAAAGTAAAATGAAAGATATTAAAACGTTCACTATTTTTTCAATGGGATAACCCCAATAGAGTAGACATCGAAAAGCAAAAAGATTTTCGGAAATGAAACAAGAATTTGGTTTTCTTTCGTAAAACTCTTAGCTAGGTAGAGGGGTGAATATACCAAGGACAGGTAATGATAATGCATAAATGAATAAAACGAAGCTTATGTATGATATCGTTGTAATCGAATACCTTTTCCAGTAGTTCATTTCACAGAAACTCTTCTTTTTCTTATTTTTGTTGAGAATTCTTGGAAAAAAGAATCCTGTTCTACTTCTATATTCATCAAATTCATCTCCAAATTTCTTAGCTAGTTTTCGTTCTTCCAAATCAGACCATAAAAAAAGAATTAGTGCAAATAATGACCAAGAAAGAATATCTGCGACCAAAATACCTTGATCCTTAGTTCCTGGAACATAAAGAGAGAAGGATAAAGATATAAGAATCAAACCCAAATGTTGAGGATGTCGTATATATCGATATATTCCAGTTGTTGCTAATCCTTCTTTTCTAACTTTTATTTTTGAGATTTGAATGAATCCCCATAAAAATATAACTAATCCTAGAAAGATCAGAATTGCTTCAAATACTAACGTTATAAGGACTTTTGGAGGACTTACGATAGTTTCCATTCGAATAAAACTGCCTAACCACTGGTTCTCACCAAAAATGCTAAATAAATAATATGATGTAAATGCAATTGGTACCATCCATGCAGCCATCAGTAACAATATTCCCGCAACTATAGGTGCATATACCCACACTGAAGAGAATATAAAAACAATGTATTGTAATAGTCTATACATGATTTTTATTGTTTTAGACATAAATTCTCTAGATTCTTCTTTCATATTATTACTCAACCGTTCCAATCTCAAAATAGTTCTCTCCTTAGATTATAAGTGTTCGGACAAACTCTTGCTTATCACAAAAAAAGGAAAGGGAAGTATTCACTTTACCACCATTCAAACCAAGTATAGAGAATCTGGTCATCTTTTAGAATATATTGAGGACCTTGATCAATTGGATAATCCTCTGGTTCTATTTCATTCTCATAATATTCTTCTGTATGAGATTTAGCATAGTTGTATGCTACTGTATCTGAATAATCAGAATCCAATCCATAATAGAAATAATGAGAGAATGCACTTTCTGCAGGTACAGAATCTAAAGCATAAGCTGGACTAGATGAATTGGATTCTGTAATTACGAACACTCCAGTTCCTTGCAAATCATCCTCAAACCCACCTGCATAACATGCAGTAATCAGAATAAAGATGTTATTTGATTCTAGTTAACTATGTTTGTTACCTATGTATCGTGAGCTCGAATAAACCTAGAGAAGGTAGAGAAATCACATACATAAACAGAAGGAAACATACTAACACAAAAGCTGTGATTACGTACCTTTTCCAGTAGTTGATTTCGCAAAAACTTTTTTTCTCTTTATGTCTTCTAATAATGCGTGGAAAGAATGAACCTGTTTTACGATGATATTCATCATATTCATCACCAAATTTCTTATGGAGATGTTTATCTTCGAGGTCGGACCATAGGAATATAATAAAAACAAATAATCCCCAGGCAAGAATCTCATGTACATAAATACCTCTATCCCACGTTTTTGGAACAAAGAGAGAAAAGGCGAATGCAATAAGAATCGTTCCCAGATGTTGAGGGTGACGGATATACTTGTAAATTCCTGTGGTAGCTAATCCTTTCTTTTTTACTATGTTTACTACAATA
>CAZPXJ010000029.1:0-26151 GCA_964590855.1 uncultured archaeon | reverse complement strand
GAGGTAAAAAAAATGGCAAAATATCTAGCAATACATCCTTTTCCCGAACCAGCACCAGTAGAAGCAGCTACTCCAATTGGGCAAGCTGTTAAAGCTCATTGCAATGCTGATGCTTATTGGGTAAAGAGTTGGGCAATACTAAACGAAAATGGTCATATAAAGAAAATCCTATGCCAATGGGATGCCAAAGATATGGATGCTATCAAGAAGATAATTGATAAAATTCCTAATTTACCAACAGAAGGGATTTATCCCTTGGGTATCTTTCAAGCAGAGGATTTTAGAGTTTAGGTGAAAGGAATGGATCAGAGAAAAACAGCAATATTCTTTATTCTTGGATTGTTTTTTTTACTAAGCTTTATTGATGATCCAAACTCGAATCTAAATGCACTTGTTACCAGTGATTCTATAGAAGTTTTTTCGGATGCTGATTTCATCACTCTTGGTTTTCCTGGTTCTGGAACTGCAGAAGATCCTTATCGTATCGAGAACTTCTCAATATCTTCCTCAGATATTAATAATGAAGGGATCTATGTAAAAAATACTACAAAACATTTCGTAATTCAAGGATGTGAAATTACTAGTTCCTTCTACGGGATACTTGTGGAAGAAGTTACCTGTGATACTTGTCAAATAATAGATAATTACTGTTACTCAAACAAACATGATGGAGCTGCAGTAAAAATGTCAAGTGGTGTAATAGTCTCAGGAAATACGTTTGAGAAAACAGTTTATGCTACAGGCTTTACATTAGAAGACAGTTCAAATATACTTATTAAAAATAACATATTCCAGAATAATCCCAAATCAGGAATGGCGATTTACTCTTGTTCTGATATTAATATCACTCGAAACACGTTCAGAGAAAATCATTACAAAGGTATAACGGCAGCATCTACATCAAGTTGTTGGATTTATGAAAATTTGTTTGAATCAAATGATGAATACGGTTTGGAATTTATTCAGAATAGTTTTGAAAATATTGTTTTTCACAACAACTTCATAGATAATTTTCCAGGTGGTATTTCACAAGCTAGAGATTCTAGTGGAAACAGTTCTTGGTTTAATGAAGTATTACTCGAAGGGTCATACTGGTCGGATTATAGTGGAACTGGATACTATTCAATAGAAGGAGAAGAGGGATGTTGTGACATGTATCCACTCACAGAACCTGTAAATCTAGAAAATCCAATCATAACTACAAATCCCACCACTAACAAAACCAGTTTCACCTATCTTTTAATCACCTTCCTATCTCTACCAATTATTTACAGTTCTAGAGAAAAGAGAGTAAAATAATTGAATTACTCTCAATTTTCTTCTTTTTTCGAATTTTAGGCTCATAAAAGTTTTTAATATGAAAAAACTAGAATCTGTGGATTAAAGATTGTGTGTTATTATGTTATTAGATAAAACAAAAGAATTAGTTCTTAGAAGTGAATACAGCGAAGCTCTAGATTTATTGGCAGAATTAAAAGAAATATCAACAATAACACTTCTTGATGAATTAGAAATAACAGCTTTACAATACATTGTTCAAAGACGTTTGAGAAATTACTCTAATGTAGTTAATTATACAGAACCCCTGAAGAAACTCTATGCAAAAATAACACAACAATATCCGGAAATTAAGGAAATTTTGAGTAATTTGAATGATTTTGCTAAAGAAACAATAATTCCTATTTCTTTCAAAGAATCAATACTGAACTTATCTCTTATTGTCCAAGAAAAATTGCCCGTTCTCCTATTTGTGGAAATACAATTCTTTGTCGAAGGGCAATGGGCTTTCTATTTTCCTTTCAGTCATGTTGATCTACTCAAGATTTCCAGTATTTTTCTGGAGCGTAATGATCACATATTTTATTCTGAATTACTTTTACTCACTACTTGGTCGTATCTCTATAGATGGGAAAATAAAATTGCACTTGATTTAGCCAATGAATATTTGAGAATTTGTAAAGAGAAAGATGACTATTATGGTATAACGGTGTCTTATGTTACAATTGCTTCAATTTATGCAGATATGGGTAATTGTAGAGAAGCAATTGATTATTCCTATGAATATCTAAAACACGCTAAGAAACTTGGTATAATCAATATTATTTGGCATGCTTACTTTGCTCTTGCTTTGCATCATGCTTATGCTGATGATATCAAAACTGCCATAAGATATGATAATAAATGCTCTGAATTAGAACAACAACCTGATTTTACTGACAGATTTACTGCTTCCAGACAGCTGATTACAATTCATATCAATTTGAAGAAAGGAGAGATTAATTTAGCTCTAGAGCAAATACTTGAGGTGCTTGAAAAAAATGAAAAAATAATGAGTCCATACTCTCTAGCTATGGCTTATGAAGTAATAGCTGACATTTACTCTCAAAAAAACGATTATAAGCTTGCGTTGAAGTATTATAGAAAAGGATTGGAGACGAGAGATAAATTTGGTGGATATACAATAGTCGCAAACAATTATTTTCACATCTTTGAAATAATTCTACAACTAGGTTTGAAAGAACAAGCATTAGAATATTTAGATAAATTAAGGAAATTAAAAGAAGATACTGATGAGATACTAGTAAATAATCTCTATTCATTCTCTGAAGCACTTTATTTGAAATCCAGAAATGATAAAGAAAACAGAACCAAAGCAAAAAACATTTTGATTGATTTAATTTCAACTGAAACACCTTATCATAAAACAGCAGATAGATCCTATCTACATCTATGTGATCTAATATTAGATGAAATCAAAACTACTGAGAATATGGCTTTAATACAAACTCTTCACAATCACATTAAAGAACTTACTCTGAAAGCAACGATTGCAAATTCTAATTTACTCCTAATTGAGTTGTACTTCTTACAATCAAAAATTCTCCTTCTTGATTTAAAAGTAGAAGAAGCAATAAATCTATTAGAACAAGCTTTAGCACTTGCTAGAGATAAAGGTCTTAAACGTCTAGAAATCCTTTTATCGGACGAATATGATTTGCTACTTCAACAGATAGATGCTTGGGAAGATTTCTCCTCTTATCTGCCCACATTAGATGAAAGATTGGAGTTAACACATATTGAGGATTTACTAAAGAGAATGATGAGAAAATGGGTGTCTTATGGAGCTATAACTCCAGAAAATGAATCTCCGCAGTATCTTGTTATTATGAATGAGGAAGGTACCAACATATTCACAGAAGTTTTTCCTTATTCAGTTTTTGAAAGCGAGGAACTAGCTGAAGCAATGAATAAAATTATGCAATTAAAAAATAAACTAGAACCAAATAGAGATCTATTGAGATTTAGGTATCGTCAATATTCGTGTTTACTGACAGAAGACCAAAATCTTCTATTATGCTATATTTTTATGGGAAAATCTTACATACCTATGAGCAAACTTCGTAAACTAAAGGAAATTCTTGGAAGAACTTCTCTTCTACAAAAAGTAAAAGAGACATGGATTGAAAGTAGAAAAATCGATATCGATTCTAGGATTCAGATAAGTAAGTTAATAGAAGAAATATTTAGATCTTTTTAGATCAAAATTGAGTATTAAAAGGAATTTTACACTCAAATTAGTAGAAAATTTAAAATTTGAGGAATTATTTGTCTTGGATGTACTAGTAGTTAGAGTTAGATGAAAGGACAATTTACTACCAAACTAGAAGAGATTGAACAGAACATCATTAAAGGTAATTATAAAACAGCTTTGGATCAAATTGACCAGATAATCACCCATGAAACTATAAGCTTAGAAGAGATAATACAATGTAATATTTTCAAAGCTCGAATCTATTTGATAATTTTCCCATTTTCCAAAGCCATAAGATATGCTGAGGAAGCTTATGAAGAAAGTAAAAAGATAGAAAATAAGTATCTCATGTTTGATTCCCTCTTAATCCTACGTAGAGCTTACTATTATCCTGGTAAATTTGATTTAATTAGTAAAAAAACCAAACTTGCGTTGGAAATTCTAGATTCGTTTGAAGATAAGGATTCACTTGAATATTTAAAAAGAAAAGCTCTGATACCTCTTCTTCAAGGACAGCGTTATAATATAGATTTTTCGGATATAGAAGATAGTATGAAGATTGCTGATAATCTTGGACTAAACGAATTAAAAGTTGATGCATATATCTCACTTGGATCAAGGAATCTTTGGTCGGGTAATTTAGATGAGGCATTGAAATTTGCACAAAAAGCAGTAGAGTTAAGTGAAAAAATAAAATATCATTTTGGACAGTCCATAGCTCTCCAACAACTTGATGTAATATACTGTCAAAAAGGGGAATTGAGGCTCTCAAAAGAACATGCACTTAAATGTCTAGCCTTATATGAACCAGAGGAAAGACCTCCATTTTTGGAAGCTTGTTTATTAATTAACTTAGGTACAATCAGCAGGTATGAAAGAGATATAGATAAATCCTTGGACTATTTTAGAAAAGCTTCAGATTTGTTGATTAAATATGAAGTTGTGAAAACCTATCATTATCCTGTGAATCTCGCTAGAATAAATAGCGTTCTTCTTGAATTAGATGAGACTGAAGTGGTTCTACAGAATTTAAACGAGATTGAAAATCTATATTTAACAAATAAGCAACATATACTCAAGAAAATTTATCACCTTTCTAAGGCTGTTTTCCTTAAATCTACAAATAAAGAACCCAATATCGATGAAGCAATACTTCTTCTGGAAGAATTTGCTGATGACTCAATTGCATATTTAGAATTTAATAGTAGTATAGTATTTCATTTATGTGAATTATATCTGATGAAAGTAATAAAATTCAATGATTCAAACAGCTATAATAAATTAAGACATAGAGTAATAACACTAAATCAGATGGCGGCGCACGAAAATTCACATGTCCTCCTTGCCCAAGCTCTCCTCTTGCAATCTAAAATGGATTTAATTGATTTTAAAGTGGAAAATAGCAGACTCTTATTGGAGAAAGCTCAGAAAATTGCGGATGATAAAGGAATCACTCATCTTGCAAAGGTGATTTCTAGTGAGTACGATCTTTTACTAGATCAACTTACTAGATGGGAAGAAATGTCTACCTACTTACCAAGTTTAGAAGAACGGTTTGAGTTTACACATATTGAGGATCTTTTAACTAGATTAATTCGAACAAATGCTCTTTATACAGACATTAGAGAAGAGAAAGAACAGCCTTACTTCTTCTTTATAATGAACAAAACAGGTTTTATTATTTTCTCAGAAAAATTTAGTTCAACTCATTTGGATAGTGATTTGCTTCAAGGTATTCAGAAGCAAATTAATGAATTTGATTCTTCTTTCCTATCTCCAGATAGAATGATTCTTCGAATCAAATACCAGCAGTATACCATTGCTGTTAATCCCCAAGAAAATATATTGCTTATCTATGTGTTTGTAGGTCATTCTTATTCCGCTCTTCAAAAACTGTACACTTTGGAAGATGAAATATATTCCTTTATTCAAGGGTGGAGTAAGTACTATAGAGAATTTCAATCTAACCAAGAATTATCATTGGAAGAAAGAATGCAGATTTCCAAATCACTTGAAAAAGCATTTGTACTATCTAAGTGAATAATCTAAGGCTGCTAGTGCATGTATTGTTGTTGTATCAAAAACTGGTATTGAACTGTCTTCCTGTTGAATCAATAGCGGAATTTCAGTACATCCTAAAATAACTCCTTCAGCTCCTGCTTCTTTTAATCTCTCAATAACTTCTAGATAACCTTTCTTTGACTCGGGTGTTAGAATGTGATAAGTTAGTTCATCAAAAATAACCTTGTTGACATATTCTTGATCTTCTTGATTTGGAACAATGATTTCCATATTATACTTTTGAAAGGCTTTAGGATAGAAGTCAGACTGCATAGTAAATACGGTTCCCAACAACCCTACTTTTTGAAGTTTTAGTGTTTTAGCTGCTTTTGCGGTTACATCTAAAATGCTAATCATGGGAGTGTTGATTACTTCTTCGACTCTATCGAAAATTTTGTGCACAGTGTTAGTTGCAATGATTATAACTTCAGCTCCAGCCTTTTCTAGATTTATTGCAGATTGGTGAATTATCTTAAAAACTCCATCCCAGTTGCCTTCTTTCATTAAACTTACAACCCCCCCTAAGTCCAAACTATCAATGATTAACAATGGGGATGCTGCACCTCCAACTCTTTGATTATGCTCCTTTATTAGAATTTTATAATATTCCACGGAAGATTCAGCGCTTAATCCGCCAATAATACCTATTTTCTTCATTGAGATAATAATTTTTGCATTTTTCTTATACTTTTCTCAATAACTCGATAAAAATTCTGCAAAAACTATTTATCAGATATTTCAACTATTCCTAGAGATGCACCTAATGTTCTAGAAAGTAATAAATATCTAGTTGATATTATTCTCGATGCAGAGCTTGTTATGATCTAGGGGGCGGAACATGTTTTTGTAGTCACTAAAACACAAGAAGTTGTGAATGCAATTGCAGGGAGATTTTCTGAAGGTTTATAACTAAGAAAATCTCAACTTTACTCCAACTTCACTTTTCTAAAGTAACTTACTTTGTTTGTATAAATGCTAACCTATTCATAAAGGTGAGAGTAAGTTAAGTTGAGCAAAATGAAAAACAAGTTACTCAATATAACAATCGGATTAGCCTTTCTGGCATTGCTAGTTGCAAGTCAGGTAAGTGCAGATGACCAAGACTTCTTATGGATAGAAGATAACAACCAAGTGACATTTTCATATTATGATATGCACTTTATAGCTAAAGCTGGAGGTCAAGTACCTAAATTCCAGTTTATGACAGACGCAGGATTTGAATATGCTATTATGTTCCATTCTCTAACTGAGTACTTAGATTATAATGAAGATGGTGCATTCCAGTTCAATGAAACAGGTTTGTGGAAAGAAGAAGCTCCACCAGGTCCAGTATTCTCAAACACATTATCATTATCAAGTGTAAGATTTACCTTTGGTGGGTTTGATGTAGAATATGATGCTATCACTGAAGACCTAGTAGCTGTTCATTTCAATTATACTTCTGAAACTATTATGGCTCCCAATTATGGTGACTTTGAGATTACAATAATTGTTCATCTATACCTTGCTGATCAAGTTATAGACGGATATGAATTGAAGGGCGGTCAAGAAATGAAATTTGACCTCATTATGAATCATTGGCCATGGCAGAGAGAAGATACCAATCTAGCATTGAGATTTGATCTTATTCCTATGAACACTGCATATAATTACAGACTCAATGATACAAATGGTAATCCACTAAATCCTGAAGATAACACAACTGGTTATGAATACAAAGTTCTAAATCATGGAGATGGCGTAAAAGAACAATTCTCAATTGGTGAAGAGAAATATCAAGCATTCTTTGCTTACGCTAATCAAGCTCAATACTTGATTAACAATTCTTACGAATACAAACAGGTAAATTGTTCTGTATCTTCCTTAGGTGATGGAACAGTTCAATCCTATTTGAGTTTTGAGCACTTCGATGATGAAATTACCTACGATCCATCTATAGGAACTCTTGAAGATCCAGTAACTGATGAATCAGGTTTTGGTGTTGTGGAAATTGTTACTATAAGTGCTGTTTCAGTTTTAGCAATCACCCTTCTAACTAGAAAAATCAGAAAGTAATGCATACTTTCTTTTCTTTTTTTCATTTTTTCTTATACTTCCTTTATCTCCTTTCGTATACTATTTCCGCTAGAGCCTTTCTAAATGATAATTCGAGAATTTTGAATCGATTTATATCGGATATATTAAAATATATCCAATCCTTATGTTAGGATAACATTCTAAAAGAAGGTTAAAATTATGGCTAAAAAAGGAATTATGATTTTAGGCGCAATACTAGCCATCGGTGTTGCTGGGGGGGCATTTTTTGTAGGATGGTTGATGGGGAACGACTGGCAATTTAGTGGTGATCCAAAGCAAATAACACCAGAGATTGATGGTATTATTGAAAAAAGTGAATGGCTACGTGGTAGTTATTACAATCTACCATTTTATCTAGACATTGATAATACTATAGATCCCGTTGAGAGTAAATCTAATGTTGATGGGTGGAACTATCTTTCTGTTGCGGAGGATGAAAACTTCTACTACTTCGCTGCAGACTTATGTTCAGACCGTACTAATAACAAAGATGGGGAATGGTTCGCCTTCCACTTAGCTAATCGTTTACCTGATGCACTGTCATCAAGTCTTGCATTTTGGGCATTAGAGGATTATGGATACGAATATTTCTTCTACAATGTAAGTGACAATAGTGTTTTTGATTATTATCTTAACTATGGACCTAGTACATACAATTACTATGACATTCCTATTGTTCCAGAAATGGATCAAATGACTGTTTTAAGAGGGGATGTGACAGGAAACTTTGATGATTTTATGGCTACAAATGATAATGAATTTCTTGAAGTAACTTCAGTTTTCTATGAATCAGAAGGATTATGGCTCTCTGGAGATTTTGTAGATGTTCATTTTGGGGTAAATATCACAGAGAAATTTCCTGATGAAGATGTCAGCGCAGTTATGTCATCTTTGACAGATATGGATGTAAGGATAGTGATGGAATCCAACTTAACTTCTAATCCTCCGATACATGTGGGTGATCCAGATTTAATTCACTTTAGTATTGCTGAACATGGAGGAATGCCTGGAAATCTAAGTGACGTAATGTTTCTATCCAATATAGAAGAAAAGACCTTTGTAGCAAATTCCACTTATTATATTGAATCAGATTTAGATCACAATACAATTAATGCAACAGATGGAATGTTCTACTTTACTATACATGCATGGAATGATGAAGATCTAGCTCCAACAGGTTATGAATTCAAAATAGACAAGATTTCTCTTAAATTTACTATAGATGAAATAGATTCTATAGTAGGTACAAGTATAGCTACAGCAAACTATGATATAGCCTATTCTTATGGACCCAGTGCTAATTGTGATGAAGATCATAGAATGTTCGAGTTTAAAGTAGCAAAATCTGAGTATCCAGTACTAGCTGATGACATGCTTTATCTTAATCTAGCCGGTTATGGAACTATGATGATGACAGGAACAAATTATTGGGTTTATCCAGTATATGACTTCCCAATACCTCCATTATACTATGCTATAGACAATCATTTTGAATTTATAACACTAGATATGAGTATAACCTAAAGTTTTACTCTTTCCTTTTCTTTTTCTAAACTGATTTTTTCATATACACCTGTTTTTTTGTGATACATATCTAAATCCGATTTTATCTGTTGCAATTTTTTACCATGCAATGGATAGAAGTATAATGCTATAGCTCCAATAACTATGAAGGCTAGAGGTAATATTCCCACACCTAGACGAAAACCTAAAGCTACTTGTGAGGTCCCACCACTATAACGAATGAGTAATCCAGAAATGTCACCTATATTTGAGAAATTGAATCTACTCATAATTAAGTTACCATATCCATAGAATTCAATGATTGCAGTGAAAACAAAAATTACGAGAGAAGAAGCTGGTTTTGTTACAAGTGCATTGGTTCCAAAGAACATACCTTCTCTGCGACGTTTTGTTTTTAACTCGTCTTCATCTGCTATATCGCCAACCATTGGGTTTACCAATAGCCACCAAAGAGAGGACATCCATAAACAAAAACCATAAGAGATAATCATTAGAACAATCGAATTAAAGAAGTAAAGACCAAGATATCCTAAAACCATGACCCCTAGAGCCATAAAGAAGGTATTTCTCAACCCGAATCTTTTCTGGATTTTTTCATAAAACAGTAATAATGGTATGTACAAAACTCCTGTTACCGCCATAACTATAAAAACTTCTAATGAACTTAAATTGAAAACGTAGATGTAGTATAGAGGTATCACTGCCATAAGATTGAGATTTACAGCGTTCATCATGAAAGAAAAGATGACAAAGGAAATGAATGATTTTGATTTGAATGTCTCTTTTACAGCTTTTATTATAGGTAGGGGTTCTACTCCTTCTTCTTCAAGTGAATGTTCTTTAAGTTTCCATGCACCCCATGCCATGAAAACAAGAGCAACCATCCCAAATGCAATGAAAATAAGAGACATATGCCAGCTGCTGAGTTTAGGTGCTGTAATTACTAGACCTGGTGCAAAAGAAGCTATTCCTAATGGTACAAAACTAATTACCATACCTATCAACATTATTCTTGTACGCTCATTAGTGCTAGTTGTTTGATCAACTTGAAGAGCACTTAGATTTAATCCTGCTATTGTTAGACCTGTATCAAAAACGAATAAGGAAATCAACAGATAGATGAAAAGCCATGTTTGGGACCAAGAGGGAAAAGCTAACCAAAACAGTATATAACCAATGAAGAAGATAGGTGTAGACATTCGAATGAAGAAAGTTCTTTTACCTCTTTGATCTAATTTTTTCTTATCCGACCAATATCCAAATACAGGATCATTGATGGCGTTCCAAATTGCAAAAATAATCATAACTATACCATAATTTCTGGGATCCATATGGAGAACATCAACATAAAAACCAAACAAAGCCCCCGTGTAGAAAACACTAAACATATCTGACCCTGTTTTGGTGAGACCCATATAGAGTCGTTGTCTGGAAGAAACTCGTTGTTCGGTTGTATTTTGGATATCTGAGTCTCCTTGTATGTCGGTGCTCATATTTTAGCCATTTCTTGTGTTAATTGTTTATATATTTCAATTTTACCTAGGAAATAAACCAATATTTTGCTAAAGCATTTTACAAATATCCTTATATGTAATTTTAATTGTACACCTTAAGTAGGTAAGGGTGCTAATATTGCCAGATATTCTAACTAGTGAAAAATCTGAGATTCGAGCATTAGCTCAAAAATATGCTCATTCATTGTGGACTATTCCTTTTGATAAGGGGATAGTAGCATATGTTAAAACAGAGAAAGAGTTATTTGTTCACCCCGCCCGTTGGAGATTCTGTTTTAAATGTGGTTTGATTTTAAGATCTTCACTAAGTAAAAAAACACAATCTGATGATGAAGCCACAGATCATTCTTGTGTGTTAGAATTTGAAGAAGTTCCTCTGCTAATTAAGACTTCCTGGTTTAAGTTGAAGAAGTTCTTTCTAGAAGATAAGATTCATAATATGATTTTAGGTGAAATCGGCTTACCATCTCTTCCAAAACCATTGATTGTGACCAAAACTGGTGATAAAGAAACAATAGTAAAGCCTGAATCTCTTGATGTTCTGACCGAAGAATCCTCTTAAGCAAGTTATACTACCTCTTCTAACTGGATTATTTTTTGGGAAAATCTTTATATGTGCCAATTTTATAACATAAGCTGTAACAAATATGTTACATACTATGGTGTTTACATGAAGAATAAAAAACTAAATCTGACAGCCTTATCTTTTCTAATCATATTCCTATTTTCTTACAACGGTACAAATTTTACTTTATCCAAAATAGAAGTAGCAACGAACCAACCAATACTTAATGCAGATCCACTAATTGTAATTGACGATGATTCAGATTTCTCAATCTATCCTGGCTATGGTAATGAAACCCACCCCTATATTATCGAAGGTTTTGAATTTGAAGCCCCAACGGAGGATGATATTGCGATAAATATTACAGGAACAACTGCATATTTCTTAATAAGAAACAACGAGTTCAGAGCAGAGGGATTTGGTCGGGGTCTTTATGGGATTTATCTGAAGGATATAGCTCCTAATACTGCTAGAATAGAGAATAATGAAATGAGGGCTTATTATAGAATAGTATTTGCTGATAATGCTCCAGGAATAACTATTAAGGATAATACTTGCTATAAACTAAAAGTAACTGGATACTTCCTTCTAAACTGTCCATTTGCAACAATAGAGAATAACTTCCTTTATTGTGATATTATTCCATCCAAGATGGGATTAGAATCCTCAAACCCATCGATAAAAGCTGGGGAAACAGATATGTATAGTGCACTTTATTGCCACAATTGTTCAGATCTCATATTTAATGAGAATGATGTAAATTTAGATGGTATGATTGCTGGTTCTGGGATTAATGTGGAATATTCCGATCGAATTGCAATTGAGAATAATATAATTAAGAATCAAAAAATCGACATTGTTGAATACGAAATTTATGAAAAAGCGGGATTATGGTTTGAATATATAAATAATGGAACTATTTTCAATAATACTCTAGAATATACAGAGAAAAGCAGTTTAATTGCTAGAGCTTGTGATAATCTTGTGATATCGAATAACACGTTTGGTGAAACTCAGACATTTGGATTATCATTTGTAACCACAAGTAACTGTAATATTACTTACAATAGTATTCAAGATCATCCTAGCTACGCTATAGACTTATCTGAAGGATCCAATAACAATACAATTCATCATAACGAAATAAAAAATAATAGACTTAATTCTCAAGCCAGAGATTCAGGAACAGGAAATATATGGTACGATACTACAACCGATGAGGGTAATTGGTGGATAGGTGATTGGTATGGCGGGGACTACACAATAGATGGAATAGCAGGTTCAGTTGATCCCTTCCCACTAGGAGAACCACTTGTTATACCTGAGTTTTCAACGACAATTATCTCCTTGATTCTATTGATATCAGCTTCAATTGCTATTATACCCATAATTAGAAGAAAGAGAAATTAGTCAATTCATCTTTTCTCTCACTTTTTTTTCTAACTAATTGTACTTCAAATTTTACTCTCTTTATGTGTAAATTGTTTACCAATTTGATATGCTTTTGCTACTATCTCACCCATTTCTCTGTAGGTCATATCGTGAAATAGAGTCAAAGGATTAATTCTATCAAGATCTGGTTTTTCCTCTATCAAACATTCCTCGTTTATGAACAGTTCTTCTACTTTTCCAACAAATACTTCCATATGTTTAACTGAAAACTGATGTACTACTTTACAACTCATATTCACAGGACATTCTTTTGCCATAGGTACATTATCATTTTCTCCAAAGAAACTTTCAAACACTTGAGATTTGTCAACTTTATGACCTGATACTAGTCCTACAAAATCTGTTTTCATTACTTGATGTTTTGAGGGGATATTTGCACTAAAAGTTTGATTTATTTTGACACCTTTAGTAGTGAAATGACCTTTGTACATCGAGATGTAAACAGTAAGAGGTGATAGACACATCAAACCAAAATTACCTAGAGTATTATAATTTGGTTTATTATCAACCATGGTACCAATAACTACTGTTGGAACAGGAAAAAGATATTGCCCAGTAGGTTTGATTTTCTGCTTATTCATACTAATTCTCCATCTGAATAAACCTTTATATCTCAATTGGTTTTCTTTGAATCATTCAATTTACCTTGTTTTCACTAGATATGGATTTAATCTGTGCAATCGAAGTCTTTTAAAGCGCAGTCTATAAGAACTCTTGTAGTTGAGGAAGATTAGAAATAAGTGATTATTTTGCTTAAGTTTTTTTCAACGTCCAAAATAATTACTTAGAATCGTATCCTCAGAATTGATACTTGATTTTAGGTTACACCAGAAAGTGGTATCAATGAAATTTGAAGATTATAATTTAAACCATCAGATAAAGCGTGCCTTAGATGAAATGGGGATTCATACTCCTACAGAAATTCAAAGTAACGCAATTCCAAAGCTCCTTAATGGACAGAGAACACATGTTCTAGCACAGGCAAAGACTGGCACAGGAAAAACATTAGCTTACTCCATTCCCGTTGTAAATCAACTTAGTCCTAAACAAAAATCAGTTCAAGCTGTTGTATTAGTACCTACTCGAGAATTATGTAAACAAGTGTATACTGTTATTGCTAAATTAACAAAATACAGACAATTGAAAGCTGTAGAGATTTATGGTGGAGTCTCTATGGAAAGACAAAAACAAGAAATCAGATCTGGAGCTCAGATTGTTATAGCTACTCCAGGAAGGCTTATGGATCTTTATAGAAGAAGAATCATCTCTTTTGATAACGTAAAATTTGTTATTCTAGATGAAGCTGATAGAATGCTTGATATGGGATTCTTGCCAGATATCAAGTATATTCTGTTTGAAGCAATGGAAAATGTTTCACCTCGTCTATTACTATTTTCAGCAACAATGCTTAAGCAAATTACCAAAGTGGCTCAACAATTTAGTAAGGGTGAAAAGCTTGTTGAGATAAATGTGAGTAAAGACGATTTAACTGTAGAAAGCTGTAAACAGTATTATTACAAAGTCAACAGTAGTAAACACAAATATTCTACTTTTGTTTCAATACTTAAACAAGAACGACCTAAATCTTCGATTATATTTGTTAATACAAGGAGATGGGGCGATAAACTAAGAAAACAATTATCACAAGAGAAAAATCTCTATCTACGATTTAGCACATTGAGTGGTGATAAAACTCAAAATCAAAGAGAACATGTTTTGAAAAATTTTAGACAGAAGAAGATTGACTGTTTGATTGCTACAAATGTTGCAGCAAGAGGGTTAGATATTCCACATGTAACACACATTTTCAACTTTGATTTGCCAAGAGAAGGACCAGAGATTTATGTACATAGGATAGGAAGAACTTCCAGGATGGAAAACGAAGGGAAGGCTATTTCCTTTGCTGTTGATGATCAAATGGATATGCTCCGTAAAATCGAAGACTTAACAAAGAGACCAATAGAAAGGTTATTTTTGAGTGATCTACCTAAGAATGATAACCATTCCAAGCAAGATCAGCCTAAGCCAAATCATTCCAGAATAGAAAATCCTAAACCAAATCGTTCCAAAATAAATCCTCCTAAATCAAAAAAATCTAAGAAGAATTATTACAAGTCCAAATCTGCAAACTTCTATGAAAATAAAAAGAAGAATGAAATTGCGATACATGCAAGTGACTAAAGTAATGCCATGGTTTTTATTCTCTTTCTTCTATTTTAGAAATAATGAAGGCTTTAATAGTATATTTTACATCTTTAGGAAGAACAAAGAAAACAGCTGAAGTAATTGGTAATAATCTGACAAATTTTGAAGTTGATTATGCTCCTTTTGAGCTAACAGGTACATTTGGAAAAAAAGTAAGCATGCAAACTCAGCATACTAAAGGTGATTTTTCTTCAATTAAAAAAGAATTAAGTGAACTTGAGGAAAAGAATCTAGATTATGATTTGATAATTTATGGTATGCCTACTTATGGTGATCTACCTCCAAGTGCCTTTTATGAAATTGTAAAGAGAATGGATATCAAAGGGAGAAAGGTAGTGATATTTGACACTTGTAGTCTCACAGGAGTGAAAACACTAGACTTGATGAGAAAAACAGTTGAAGAAGCAGGAGCTATAATTGTTAATCAAGCTAGATTCAAAGGATTCTTCAGACCTAAGCTTAAAGAAGCAGCTAAATTTGGAGAATTAGTTAACGAAACTTAAGCCAAACCTCTTGAAGTTTATCAGAGGAATTTCTTAAGTTTGTCAATTAATTGATCAAAACTACCTTGAATTGTATCTATTTCCTGCGCTTTGAGCCTGTTTACAAACCGAGTGTTAACTGAAACATAACCTCTTCGATTCATACTAGCTAAAGATATTATTTTCACACCATCGTCTTTCAAAGACATAATTGTATTAAACATATCTTCATCACTTCCCCCTTCGTAATAATCTGTAATTAAAACCATAGCAGTATTCTTGGGGTCGGTGATACCTTTTCTAGCTTCAAGAAGAGCTTTATTGATATATGTTCCACCGCCTAAATTGGTTTGCATAAGTGCTTCAAGAGGATCTTTAACATATTTGGTAAGATTAATCACTCTAGTATCAAAAGCAAATAATTCGATATCTGTATTAGGTAATCCAGAGAAGATAGAAGCTAAAATTACAGTTTGAACCATGGCATCGACCATAGACCCACTTTGATCTACCACGATGATGATTTTGGTTGGAATGGTTTTCTTCCCCGCTCTGAAATAAATGAGTTTGTCCACAAACAACCGTTGCTCTTCTTTGTCCCAATTTGGAAGGTTTTTCCAAATAGTTCGTTTGAGATTGAGATTTCTAAAAACCTTTTTGGGGACAATATCGGGATTAGGGATTTTACGAATAGCTTTTTCGACTTTCTGTTTCAATACTTCTGCAACTTTATCTACATATTTCTTTATGAGAGCTTTAGCATGGACTAAAGAAATCCCAGTTAGTGAATGTTTGTGATAGAGAAGTTCTTCTACAAGGTGTATAGAAGGATCAATTGTTTTATGCAATTCTTCATCTTTTAGCAGTTCCATTACACTCATTTTCTTTACCATCTTAGCTTCTAAAAGGTAAAAAACGTCTTCAATATCATCCTTGTTTATCGTAAAACCTGATCCTATTCCATGTCCACCGGTAGTTCCTCCAGATCCACCACCCATACCTTCTCCTGGAATTTCCATACCTTCCCCCATACCTGGCATCATTCCTGGTGCTATTCTTGCTTTAGTAGCATCTTTGCAAATCATTTCTTCCCATTTCTTAGTTGTATCTTTCCATTCATGCATGTCTTTAGCTTTAACATTACTTTGTTGACTAGGCGCAAAAAGATCCATTATGGTTTTCGCTTTCATTAACATTTCTTTGAGAGGTGAAATGACCTCCTCTTCTCCTTTTTTCTGCTTTTGTTTTTGTTTCTGCTTTTGTTTCTTACCTTCTTTATCTTCTTTGTCTTCTTCATCTTTCATTTGTTGTTGTATTTGTTTTTCTAAATCGCTTCTGCTTTTTCGTGGGTTCATAAAATCTTCTGGTAAGTTATTTTCCTTAGAAAGATCAGTCATCTGATCCTTCAAAGTATGATCAGAACCTAGCGAACCAAGAAAGGTATGCCAATGGGTTAAAGCTTTAACATTAGGATTTATGTTTGTATTGCTCATTTTTTATCTCTCAATATTTTGCTGCTTCTTTCTTTTAATAAGGCATAAATAGATGCTGTAGTTGTGGGTTTCACTGTCAATTGTCCAAGAAACTGATTAGTTTCCCCCATAGAAGTTATTGGTTTGAAATACCAACCATTGTCAAATCGGAGTTCCATCAAAGATTTATTTGACTCTGATTTTTGTTTTATAGGTTGATGGTCATAGCGTATTGGGATAATTTTTTTTCCTACTTTGGCCTCATTCCCCTTAATCTCTTTCTCATCTATCACAAATGGTACTTTGAAGTGAATTGGATGTCGATCTATAGGTTTTGTTTTAGTGATTAACAATGATTTTCCAACGATTTTCTCAAACTCTTCTGAAAGTACAAATGTTTTTGTTGTAGCCTTAAACTCTTCTGAAATTAGATTTCCATGGAGAAGATTTCCATTTTTAACTGAAATTATTTTAGAAGTGAGTAATCCATCAAATAAAACTGCATTCTCTGTTTTGATCTGATGCCAAAATTCCTCTATTGGAATAAGATCTATAATAAATTTGGATTTTTCAATCTCTACGTATATGTTTTCTTTGTTTACTTCCAAAATTCCGTTAAATACTACAGTTAAGAAGTTTGTATGAACATGTGTCTGTAAACCTACTAACTTCAAGTTACCTGTAACTTTTGTTCCTTTGACTGGTGCTTGCTTCTTCAAAGTGAGTAGATATGCTTTACACCATAAATCCATCCATCTTAATTGGATTGAATGCTCCTCATTTCTAGTGTCAGAAAGAACAAGAAGGATTTCATTTGTTAACCCTCTTAAAATTACACCAAGTCTTTTTAAATCAACATTATCTTCGATAGTTTGTAAAACTGTTTCAAAGGAGGTAATTGATTCTTTGTTTAGATCTGAGAAACCTCTTATAGCCAAGTCAATCAACCAGTTCTGAATGTTATCAAGTAAAGTTCTTGTCTCCACATCGTATTCATCAAACGAAACAGAATCTTCAGGAATGTGGAACGTTATTTTCTCTCCCAACACTTCGTTTGCTTGGTCATATAAGGCATCATGAACAGCACCATATACAGAAGTAATTGCTAAAACTAAAGCTGTAAAATTGTCTTTGTTAAAATCATTTTTTTGCAGTTTTTCGAGACCTTGAGGTACGATTTCTCTTAAAGGACTATTTTTGAATGCATCAGCTAATTGACTCAATTTCTCTTTTTCTTTTTGGATTAACTTACTAAAACCATTGTAGAAAAGATAAGCTAATTCTTGTGTTAATTTAGTAGTTTTATCTAGATTATTAGTTAGATCATACAAATTGGTAGCTGAGTCACTTTTCATTTGTCTTGGTTTAGAGTAAAACCATCGTGTTTCAGGAATACTCTCTTGTTGTGTTTCATCTAACTCTAGAAATCTCAGTCTCTCTTGAAATCGTGTGAAAACTTCGGAATATCTAGCTGAACCATCTTGGCGAAGATTGTATGTGTTGTTAAGTAAACCAAGATTCCTTATTTCCTCAATATCTTTAGCATTTGACATTAAACTCGATAGGTGACTGCACATAGATCCTCGTAATCCACCACAAGGTCTGTTATTATTAGTGTGACAAGTAAAAGTGTTCTTGTTAAAATCAAGTACACATACGTATACTCTTTCTATACTACTTCCGCTTGAAACTACACCTTGGATTTTATTATCGTGAAACTCTACATATGGTACTTTCTTTACACCACTTTTTCTTGATGATGGTTGGGTCAAAATTCCTATACTTTCTGATTCTTTTATATCTATCATTCTATTTCTTCTCCTAATTTCTTAATTTCTTTGAGAGTATCATCATACTCATTTGTTATAGCAGAAACTCCTTCTCTCCCCTCTTTCTTTATTTCAGTTTTCTTAACTTCAGTTTTTCTAACATCAGTTTGTTTTGAAATTTTTGAACCTACAAATTCTAAATCCACATTTTGCAAGCTCTTAATTGCATTAACACTTTCGGGATATTGATTAATCAATTTCCCTAGATAATTTACTTCTTGGATCTCTATCTTTGGTTGTTCTTCTATATCTTCCATCTCTAGTTCTTGATCTTGTTTTACGCTATTAGCCCATTCCTGTTGGATACCTGAAAGCATGGCAAGTTGGCTAACTGTAGAAGGGTTCTGTTGTAAAAAGGTTCCAAGTTCTGTAGTTGGTTCTATACTTGTTATAGGTTTGGAAATAACTGCCTCTTGTGCTTGAGCTACTTTTGTTCTCCCTGCAACTGCATCATAATAGTCTGCATCATACCAAAGATCCATTTGCTCAATTTCTTTAGTAGAACCCTTATAGTAACGTTTGACTACCACTTCTATTTGCTTGATGTATTCTCTTTTCAATTCTGTGAAATTATCAATAAGAAGAGGTAACCATTGGAAAAGTAAATTATTGTCAAGTTTTCTAAAACATTGATCAAGTAATTCTATTATTATATTTACTGCATTAGGTGCAAAATTGGTTGAATATACCACTCCTGCTAATAAATCAGAGAGTGTTTGTATAGTCAATGGATTCCAGAAAGTTCTAGCAACCATCATTTTTAATTCAGTTTCTTTTTCATGATTGAGTAATGATTCAGCTGCTAAAACTACTGCTTTCTTACCTAAAGGTAACTTCAATCTATTGATGAGAATAAAAGCCAATTCTAGTTCATTTCTAGAAGCACCTTGTGCAAGTGCAATAGATTCAACTTTGAAAATAAAATTGAAAATTGTAGCTATGCTTTCTGTGGATATAGTACTATCTTCTACGGCTGAAGCAAGTTCTTGGCAATACGACCTATAAGCTGTTAATATGTAGTTATTGAACCATTGTGGAACACCTGCTTTCTGGGTTCTGTAAAAATTCAAAATTTCAATTGTAAGATTGTAAAGTTCCATCGGATCTTCAAAACGCAAATCATAGGTGCTATTCAGTAACATCTTATTTAGATAGTGCAGAGAGAGATCATTGTTATCTAGATATGTTAGAATAGTATGAATAGATTTGAGTATTTCCACAGGTTTGCTTTTTTCAGTGATTGTTTTCACTACTCTGTTTCGAAATACTTCTTCTACTGATATTCCTTCATAAGCTAATCGAATTAGGGGATTTTGCTGTTTGAACAAATAGAGATCCCAAGATTCTTGATTATCTTGAATTCCAAGTTTTTTCTGACCCACAATGGGAGTTACGTTAACTTCTAAGAATTTCAATAACCATAACAAATCAGAAACAGGTTGGTAATGAGGTTCTTTCTTTAAATCATATAATATACGCTTTATTCTTGTATAATTTTGTGGAACCTTGAGAAAAGCTAATCTATCCATAACATCTTGTGCTAATGGAGGTAAAGCATGGTATCCGACCTTTCCCAATTTGTTGATAAATAAAATTTTTCCAATCAAGTCTTCAATCTTTGTGAGATAGGGATCGTCCTTTTCTATACAAGTAGTGGCCGCTTCAATAAAATCAAGTTTCGAGATATAAGGTCTGTTCCTCAATTCTTTGAATCGATATGTGGTTTTGACAATTTCTATGCTATCAGCAGGACTTGTAAGATAACCTTCATTTCTTGCTCTCTTAACCACATCAATAGCCCAACGTACTAACTGATCGTGTTGACTAACACTATATTTCTCCAACAATTCCGAAGGATCCTGAGGTTTAGCTAAATACATTTTAGATTTGATAGCATTCCATCTTGCATCAATCTCTCCTGTTACTCCTGGTAGTTGACCAAACTGTGCATCAACTGAAAGGAAGTCTGATTGAATTAAGCCATATTTCCAGTTCGATACATCGACAACTTTGTTTTTGTTCTTCTTACCTTCTATTCCCCACTCTTCTACCATCTTTATGGCATGGGACGCACCACAGATAAAAACACAGTCAGCTGGTTGAACTTTCTTACTAGATAGTACATCTTTGATTTTATTCCACATGAAACTATCTCGTTGTTTAGTTATACTCTCTACATGATCTTCTGATCCTAATCTTCTAAAGACACTACCAATGAGTGTCATAATTTGACGAAAATTCTCATAAGATATGTCTAGCAATGTGTTTTCCACAATATCCAACCACCATTCAGAGAAGTGTGAAACACCTGCTTTAGAGACTAATAAATTAACAAAAACCTCTCTTGAGGGTAATAAATCAGCTGTGTTGAAATGTATTTGATTTTCACTACTTATCCCTAGTTCAGTTTCTTGTGTTTTTTCTACTTCTACTTCGGTGTCTTTGAATTTTAGTTGCCAGATGATTCTTTGTTCACATGACGCATCAACAAAAACAATTTCTGTATTTGCATTCTCAGTCGCATATTTGATTGCTTGATATTCCGCAGACGCTTCAGTATTTACTGCGTAACAAGCAATAGGTAGTCTCTCTGGTTTGATTGTATTTGATTTTCTAACAAACCCTTGAAATGCAACAGGAAGCGTACAATGTTTAAGATCAGGTAGAAGTTTCTGAAAATCTTCTGAAGTTTCAAGAAATATTATTTTTGGTTTTTTCTCCGCTAGCCTCATTCTCGTATGAATTGCTGAAGCTAAGGAATGATGAGATACTGGGATGATTTCTAGTTTTTGTTTTTGAAGAACATCAATATCCTTTGTTGTTATCGATAATAATTCTTGATAGTTCTCTCCTTCTTCTTTTATAATATCCTTGAGAATATCTAATAATGTACTACTTCTTAGTGTTTCTTCAAATTTCGTCTCTAGAACTGTTTCAACAACCATTTGTTCATCCTTCCTTATTGGAACGATTTCATAGTTTTTTGACCTTCAGAATAATACTTCTGCCATTCTTCGGATTTAGCTTTGTTCTTTTCGATAACTGAATGCCAGAATTTGTTCATTACAGTTAGATCTTCAGGTAATCTTCGTGTTAACCCTCCAATTAAGGATTGAGCTAAAGCTTTTTCAGGTCCTACATCTTTGAAGAAAGTACTCTGTAGTAAGGCATCTTCTAGAATGCTGATTTGTTCAGCTGTTGACAAAGAAGATTCTAATCTATCTGTTTCGCTTCTAGATGAAAGACTCACATCTCTTAACTCTTTGAATGTTTCAAGTAAGATTGCCAGAAGTGAAGCAGGTATTTTCTTAGCCAAACCTTTTCTTTCCATCAAATCTTGAATTCTGAATTCTATAATTTCCTTCTCAGTTTTTTGATCAGTAACAATGGGTATAGTAACAAAATTGAATCTTCGTTTCAGAGCTGAAGATAACTCGTTAACTCCTTTATCTTTGCTATTTGCAGTAGCTATAACATTGAACCCTTCCTGGGCATAGATGACGTTCTCATCTGATAACTCAGGTATCGCAATATATTTCTCTGATAGAATAGAAATTAAGGAATCTTGTACATCAGAAGTACATCTGGTTAATTCCTCAAAACGTCCGATTAGCCCATTTTCCATAGCTGTCATAATCGGTGAAGGAATCATTGTGTCTGTCGATTGACCTTGTGCAATAACTGCTGCTATATTCCAAGAATATTTGATTTGATCTTCTGTAGTTGCAGCTGTTCCTTGAACAACTAAAGTAGACTTCCTGCTAATACCAGCTGCTAATAATTCAGCTAACCAAGATTTTCCTGTTCCTGGCTCTCCAATAAGTAAGAGTCCTCTATCACTGGCTAGAGTAACAATAGCCCTTTCTACCAAAGTAGGATTGCCATAGAATTTTTTCTCAATTGTTTTACTCAATTTATCTTGTGAAGAGCTTCCTAAAATGAAAATTCTTAATAAATGGGGGGATATGTACCAATTTTTTGGTTTTGGATATTTATCTACGGACTCTAAAAATGTCAATTCATCAGCGTATAATTGCTCTACAGGTGGACGAAGAACAGTTTTTTCTTCTTTTTTTGATTTCTTAGAAGTAGTGGTTTTGTTTGTTGTAGTGATTTTGCTTTTAGCTTTTTCGCTATCTGAACTTGATTTTTGCTCTGTTTGTTTCTTTTCTGCCAATTTTATCGCCTTATGTCTAATTGCATATTGAGTTGGAAATCGCTTTATAAAGCGACGTAATACAAATGTTGGAAACACGTCTAAACTGATGGAAAAAGAGCACTCAGACACGGTTTTGAAAATGATGTAACTAAAAATGTGAACCGAGAATCTGTCCTTTTTTTCAAAAAAATAAAAGTTTTTAATATAGCTAATTAGTTTTCGCTCAGTAAAAATTCGGTGTGTTGATTTTTAATGACCTCTAAAAATGTAGAACAAGTAAAAGCCGATATTATTAGTCAATATGAAAAAATGACTCCCAAATCCAAGAAGATGTTCGAGGAGTCAATTAAATGGTTACCAGGGGGAGGTACAAGGAATATTACTTACTTCTATCCATATCCCTTCTATGTTACTAAAGGAGAAGGAACTTATCTAGAAGATGTTGATGGAAATAGATACATTGATGTTCAGAATAACATGACTGTTATGCTCCATGGACATGCTCATCCTAAAGTAACAGAAGCTTTACAAAAGCAAGCAGAATTAGGAACAGCTCATAACGCACCTACATCAGGGCAATTTGAACTTGCTAAAATTCTGTGTGAGCGTGTTCCTTCAATTGAGGAAATTCGTTTCTGTAACTCTGGTACAGAAGCTACAATGTTTGCTATTAGAGCTGCTAGAGTATTTACAGGTAAAGATGGACTTATTCTCATGGATGGTTGTTATCATGGAAGTCATGATTATGTGAGTGTGAATTTTGATTCCGCTCTTCTAAATGAAGGGATGCCAAAACCTGGAGTAGAAAAAGGTATTCCACAATCTGTTCTAAATGATATCTATGTCGTTCCAGTCAACGATCTAAAAGCAGCAGAAAAAATGATGAAAAAGCACCACAAAAAAATAGCTGCTTTGATTATTGAACCTGTATTGGGTTATGCTGGTGGAGTTTTAGCAAATGAAGATTATCTAAAAGGTTTGAGAGAACTAACAAAGAAATACAATATTTTACTTATTTTCGATGAAGTCATCACCTTCAGATTATCTACTGGTGGGATGCAAAAGGTATATGGCATAAAACCAGATCTTACTGCTCTCGGGAAAACTATCGGTGGAGGTCTTCCTATTGGAGCCTTTGGAGGTAGAAGGGATCTTATTGAACAATTTAATCCATCAAAGAAGAATTTTGTCATGCACTCTGGAACTTTCAGTGGTAATGCCATAGTCATGGCTTCAGGTATAGCCGCATTGGAATTGTATGATGAAAAGGAAGTAACTAGATTAGGTGTTCTTGGAGACAGACTCAGGAAAGGTATTAGAATAATTATGGACGAACTTGGTGTAGATTGTTATGTTGGCGGAGTTCAATCTATAATGTATATTCAATTTCCAAATGTGGTAGCTCAGAATAAAAGAGAAATCTCCTTTAATACAATTCCATACATGGAATTCTCAAAATACCTACGAATGGCAATGCCAATTAATGGTCTGTATGGAATATCTAGAGGAGTAATTGGTATGATGCTCTCAACTGCTATGGATGAGAAAATCATTGATGAAGTTCTAGTGCGTTTCAAGAAAACAATGGAACTGGTCTTACCGATATATGAAGACTTGAAACCTTACAAAGGATTTTCAGGTGTTATTTATGCAATGTTAAAAGATCTGAACATAAATGAACAATTTGCTAAAGATTACTCAGAAGATGATTATTCAGTCTTACTTGTAGCGAAGGATGATCCATATGCCGTTAGAATTGATATTAAAGATGGTAAACTAGCCTTTACTCCAGTAGAATATACCAAGAGTGATTTGAAGAAACTTGCAAAAGAAACTGATGGAGCACTAATAACAACCAGATCAACTTTTCTAGGATTAGGTGTAGGGAAGGTTAATCCACTAGTCGCAATTCTTAAAGGTAAATTGAAGATAAAGGGAAGAAAATATATTACAAGATTCACAAAATATTTCTCTCTTCTTTAATCTTTTAAGGCCACTCTAAATCAATGGAAAACTCTTCTCAACAACTTTATTTCAAGGAAAACAATAAGAAGAATGACCTATTCAAATCAAGTCATAATTTTAATTGAACACTTGTTCTGTTTCTTTTAATGTGCTCTTTCCTTCCTGTTTTATCTCTTAGTAAATTAAAAAAATTCGTTTATTACTTAAAGAATTAAATATTATTATTATTATTAAAAGAAATATTTAAATATTTTAAAATTGTTATGTATTAATTAGACTTTTTCGGTTTTGTACTTAAAAGTTAATTAAATTAATGAGTAAATATCATGAGCGATAAAAAATTACCAAAAGGTTCCAGTGAAGTAATTAGAGTTCTGGAGAATAATGGTGGACTAACCCAAATACAATTAATAAATGAGTTTAAAGAAAGAAACCCCCGATCCATAAGATACACAATCCGCACATTACTTAAGAAGGACTTACTGATTGAACGTCCTAATTTTGAAGACATGCGTTCTTCATTAATCTATATAAATAATAAAATGTGCGAGTTCATCTTCAATGTAGCACAAACAGCTGAAGCTAAACATTCATGACAAATAAACCTAATTGGTATTGTTAAAAGAAGATTGTCAAAAATTATTAATCTATTAGATTTTATGAAAAAATTTTGTCATGAAGTCAGATAATATAATATTTTTCAAATTACTCTTAACTAATGCAAAATAATCGTAAACTGATCAAACTTGTAGAGAAAAATTTTCTAGGAAACGCTCAAAGATGTTTTTCTTACTCTGGAGTTGGTTTAGTCAGGAAATAGATAAGAAGGCATTAAGAAGGGTTTTCAATCTTCCGCTCAAAAACTGTGCCCACAATAATACTCTATCTTCTAATAAGGTCTCTTCTTAGATGAACGACAGAACAGCTAGCGTGGTTCTACGAGAGTTTTACATATGTTTAACACTCTTCTAATAAGTTCACTCTACTAGATGTTCTTTTTGGAAAAACTTACCAAGATTCAATTTTAACTCCTGTTTGTTTAAAATGTTTGACATTTTTTGTAATGACTGTTTTATCATAGTTAAGTGCGATACTTGCAATCAAAGTGTCTAAATCACCTATCGGTTTACCCTTCTTACTAAGTTGATTTAGAAGTTTTCCAAATTCTTGATCTATTGTTTTTGTAAATTCTAATAGTGTAAAAAATGAAATAAGGGTATTAATTTTCTTTATTTCCTGATTAGGTTTAGATGATTTATAAGCTCCTTTGTATAATTCCCAAAGATTGACATGAGAAATTGATATACTTGCTGAT
>CAZPXJ010000028.1:0-26418 GCA_964590855.1 uncultured archaeon | reverse complement strand
GAAAATTTATATGAAAACAAAAATAATAACTATTAATGCAAGAATTTCTGGATTTCTTTGTAAATAGATTGTCCCCTCCTGTACAAATTATTCTCAAGGAACTTATTGAAGATCAAGATGATAAGAATCCAAATGAGAGAATAAGAAAAGGAGCAACGATAGCACTCCAGGAGGTTCTAGAAAAACCAGATAATTACAGTGATTTAGACAAGTTAGAAATTGCAGCTCTTAGTTGTTATTTAACCCAAAAAATGAAAGCAGATGAAGATTTCATCAACCTTCTAAAAGAAGTTAGTCACCCCTACATAGACACTTTCATCACTTATTTTGAAGAAAATCCTACTAATTACCAAGAATCATTTGAGAAATTCAAATCAATTACAAGAGAGTTGGAAACACGAGAAGATTATTCTGATGAAATGAGAGCGACTGTTGCAGAAATAGGTTCATGGTTATATGGACAACAAGGAGATATTGTTAAGATAAAAGAAATCCACCTGTATGTTAAAAAACGAATTTCAGAAACTGAAAACCTTGTGGAACAATTTGGTTTACAAGAAGCATATATGAATTCCTTATGGTGGTATCTTCATGCTGGGATAGAGGTCGATTTTGAAAATCTTTTCTCTTTCATTGTACCCTTTATAGAAAAATACAACTTCTACAAGGTTCAAACCAGTTTCTTAAATGTAAAAGGTTCGATTGACAGCTTCATTGGTGATAATGCCAAAGCTGCAGAGAGTTTTGAAAAGCTCATCAAACTTCATGAAGAATTCAATGATGATTATAGATTGTCCATAGCTATAGGTAATCTTGCTGAAGTTGTACAGGTATTAGGTCAAATTCAAAAAGCAAAAGAGCTGATGGAAAGAGCTATTGATCTTTACAAGGAGTCAACAGGACAATGGCCTTATCTCTATCTAACAGAAATTGGAAATATCTACTATATTTTAGGTGATCAAAGAGCAGAAGAATCGTTTTTACATGCTTACGAGATTCAGCGACAAGAGAAATCTATGCATAAAGCATTTATCATGTATGAATTGATACACTTCTACCTCAGAACTGAAGATCTTAAATCAGCTATGAAATATTTGAAAGAATTACGTAGCTTAGCTAAAGATCTAGAAGCTCCTTCTATCAATGCTCGAGTAGACTATTTACGTGGTTTTTATGAGATGTTAAATCACAATCTATCTAATGCTCTTGCTTATCTTGAATCCTCACTTGCGCAATCTAAGCATACTAACGATATGGAACTCATCCTGTTCTGTAACATTCAATTAACGGTAGCTCATCTTTGGTACTATAGGCTATTAGAAACCAAGGAGTCTCTAAATAGAGCTATGTCATACATAGATACTGTAAGACAACTTGCAGTTGAAAATAATCATAAACAAATTCTTACTACCAGTTTGATGATATGTTCAGTTCTATGTTTATTAAATGGTGACTTTGATGATTCCAAACAAGATCTTCAGAAGGCTCGAGAGCTAAGCAAGAACATAGATATTCAGAACATTATGAACGATATCGACGTTATTGAAGAAAGTATCAATAATGCAATTGAAACTGGTCGATTAGATGTCCGGAGTCAGAACATAATCGAATTTATCTTACCTCAATTCAAATCACTTCTCTCGTTGAAACTGACTCAGTCAAAACAGAAATCTGTAGAAGTTTTAGGTTTACTAATAATTTCTGATAGTGGGATCCCCGTCTACTCAAAACTAAAAGATAAACTCAAAGCAAATGACCTTCTTTTATCAGGTTTGTTGATGGCTATAACTCAGTTTGCAGAGAGTATTATGGAAGGGGATGAAATAGGTAGGTTGAAGGATGTTAACTATGAAGATTTCTGCATTTCTCTACAAGCTATCAAAAATGGAATCGTTGCTGTAATTGCTTCAGAAGTCAGTTCTGAAATAAGGATGTGGGCTATGACTCTAGCCAATAGAATCAAAGAAATACCTTCAGTGGTTACAAAGTTTGTCTCAGCTGTTCCGAGCAAAATAGAAGATCTTTTAGAACAAGTGAATCTGTGATATTTACTAGCAAGAATTTATATGTAGAATAGTTATTTTCCTAGTGAGTGTACTTAACAAATGGTTGGACCTATAGCTTTTGTTGAAACCCCTGAACCTATCGTTAACTTAATGGTAAGCCTGATTAGCGAAGAGAAGAAGTCCAATAATAAAACAACTGTTTTAGATTCTGGTACAGGCAAAGGAGTGTTCATCGAAATGCTTCTGAAAGCTGGATACAGAAATATTCTTGGGGTAGAATTAGATCCAGAATTGTATGAGTACACACATTACAAGTTTACCAATATTACCATTTTACATCAAGATTATCTTGATTGGATAACTAATTCTAAGTATGATGTGATAATTGGTAATCCTCCATATTGTCACTTCAATTCCTTACCAAGACAGATGAAGATCAAAGTTGCTGATACTGTAGGTAACAAAGAATCAGATATTTATTACGCTTTTATTATTAGATCAATAGATCTCTTAAATCCAGGAGGAGAGTTGATCTATATTGTACCTTATGGGTTCTTTTTCAACACTTATGCGAAAGTGGTAAGAGAAAAGATCAAACAAGAAGGATATTTAGAGACAGTTATAGATCTTGATGAAACGCGTCTGTTCGATGGAGAAAATCCTGAGACGATTATTTTCAAATTCGTTAAAATAAAGAAAGAAAATCAACATATTCAAGTCCTAAGAACCAAGAACCGCAATCTTAGTCCCAAGAAAATCAAAACCGATGTTCAAGAAGTGCTTACTACTAAGAAAAGTAATGTTTCCTTTGATTATCATGAACGAGAGATGTTTGATGACGAAAATATAATTTGGACAACTTATCCTGAAAAGAAACTTAGAGGGTATTATTTTCTTAAAGACGTAGCATGGATCGGAGTAGGATTGGTATCTGGTTTCGAGAAGGCTTATACTATTTCACAAGAAGAAAAAGAAGCTCTTAATGAAGACGAGAAGAAGCTTTTAATCAAGTGTATCAAGGCTAAACACTGTAAAGGTTTCTGGACAGAAGGATTCACAGAATATATTCTTGTAGATAATAGAATATCAACAGAAAAAGAACTTAGAGAGAAGTATCCCTTCATTTACAAGAAGATTGCAGATTACAAGGAGAATATGAGTATCAGATATCTTCCTGAGAACAAGAAATGGTTCCACTGGCAGGCTTTAAGAAATTTTGAGAAACTAAAAGCAATCAAAGATCAACCAAAGATTTTTGTTCCTAATCTTGATAGAAGCACCACTAATCGTTTCAGCATGACTTCAAAACCCATCTTTCCATCTGGAGATGTTTTAACGATTGTTCCAAGAGATAAAGATCCTTATTTCTTACTCGGATATCTCAACAGTCACTTCTTCAGAGATTATTACCTTTCAGCTGGAGCAAGGAGAGGACACCGAATATCTTTCACTCAACGAATCATGGCTAATATCAAAATTCCTAAATTCGATGCTTCTGTGGAAGAAAAAATAGCCAAACTTTCAAAGGAGATTTTTGACGGAAGAAAAATCTCTATCAGAACAAAAATCAACGATTTAGTCTTAGAGAACCTACAATAGTCGTTTCTCATTTTTAAAGCCTAAAGTTTTTAAAGGAATGTATCTCAACTACTATGGGTTAGTATGGGCAAGAAAGAAGATGGAGGGGACAACAATTGGGAATATCACGATGTTGTCAACTATCTTTTCTCTCAACAATTCTACCTGGAACCCGACTTTATTATTGACAGAAGAGCAGTAAAAAAGCTTAAAATCAAGGGAAGTGGAGCTGTCATCGATGGTTTAATTGAAGTCGTTCATCAAAATATCGAACCTTTCGATAAAGGGGATGATGAACAGTTCATTAAACAACTAGCTACAAAATTCAATATCCGAACTAAGGAGATTTACGACAAATATGAGAATAAAGTATCGAACTTAGAAGAGGAGCAGATGAAGGATCAGAAGTTCAAGTTGATGGTAACTTTAAGTGTGATAATCGCTTATTTCCAAAAACGATCAACAGAACATGTTCATAAAATGCTCAAGGAAGAGATAGTGAACGGAGTCAAATCTAAACAGTTCAAAGATGCACTAGGAATATTATATGAACGTGCAGACGAGGATTTTTCTTTATTACAAAATATAGTTCTTCTAAAGAAATATTCCCAGATAACCAAAACACCTTTCAAGATGAAATATCTGGAGAAAAAGAAGAAATCTGTAATTAAGAAATTGCACTCACATTTCTAAGAAATTATTAAAATCTCAAAATTGAGAGCTATTTCTCCCTATTTTTGAAATCTTATAAAGAAAATTCTCCTAATATCAAATTTGTGTTTGGCTGTATACTATAATCATATCATCTAGTAATTTCAGAGTTATCTCAACAACCTTTTTCTTGAAATTTCTTCTGGATTTACTTTTAATTTCAAATTCAAAATGCATGGAGTTTTCAGGTGTTGATAGTCCTATGAATACTTTTCCAGTTGGAAGAGAAGTTGAAGGATCTCCTGGAGGAGCTATTCCAGTTGTTGATAAACCAAAGGTTGCTTCAGATTTCTTACGAGCGCTTTCTGCCATCAATTCAGCGACTTTTCCGGAATAACTACTATATTTATTTATTGTATCTTTTGGAATATTCAATTCCTGTATCTTAGCTTCATCTGAATAGGTGATGAAACCTTTTGAAAAATAGTTTGAACTACCTGAAGCATTGGTTATTGTATTTGCTAGTAATCCACCTGAACAGGACTCAGCGGTTGAAATCGACCATTTTTTATCTAGTAAAATCTCTACAGTCTGAACATCTAGTTTCATGATTAGTCTAAACAAATAATGATTGGAAATTTAAAAGTATTAACCTTACTAATTACTTCTATTAGTTTCAGTTAAGCCTCCCCGATAGATATTTAAAATGTTAAATCAAAATTCTTTGAATCAGTGATTTAGATGGTTAAAGAGGAAAGAAAACAATTAGAGAACAAGCTACTCTATCATAAGCGCAAATACTATGATGGCGCACCTGAAATTTCAGATGCTGAATATGATAGTCTTGAAGATAGATTAAGAGAGATTGATCCAGAGAACCCTGTATTGTTCATAGTTGGTTCACCAGCTGGAGGAAATGTTACACATGATCCTCCGATGTTATCATGTCAGAAAGCTAAGACTGCTGATAAAATCGTTTCTTGGGCGGGAGATCGTCCGATTATGATGGGGTATAAAATCGATGGCTTATCTTTGAAACTTGTTTATCAAAATTCCAAACTTATTCAAGCTGCAACAAGAGGGTCAGGAACTCAAGGAGATGATGTGACTCTCAATATTATGAAAGTTGATAATATTCCTAAAACTATCCCAGTTCAAGATAGACTAGAAATTCGTGGAGAATTATATATGCGAATCTCTGAATTCAACAGGATTAATTCTTCTCTTCCTGAAGGAGAACAATACAGTAACCCTAGAAACCTAGCAGCTGGAACAGTTAAACAAAAAGACGTTAGAGGGATGGAAGGACGCACACTAAACATGATAGCTTTTGACCTTGTAGGATATGATGAAGATTACACTATAGAAGAAAAAGCAAAACTCATGAAATCCTGGGGGTTTGAGACTTCCGATTTTCTGAAGATAGATTCCCCTACTTTAGAGAATATTGAAGAAGTTTTTGGTAAAGTAGAACAGGAAAGAGCTGATTTAGATTTCGAGATAGATGGAGTTGTTTTCAAATATGATGAAGCTACCCATCGAGAAGAAGTTGGTTTAACTGACCATCATCCTAGATGGCAGATAGCTTTGAAGTTTGAGAGTAAAGGTAAGTCAACCTTGCTCAATGATATCACCTGGCAAGTGGGTAGAACTTCTGTCCTTACTCCAGTTGCAGAGTTGGAACCAGTGGAGGTAGCTGGAGCTGTAATAAGTAGAGCTACCATGCATAACGCTGACTTCTTGATAGAACTAGATGCTAATCCAGGTGACCATGTTTATGTTGAACGATCAGGTGAGGTCATTCCTAAGATCATCAGCGTGACAGCTAAGAATACTCCTATGGGAGTCAAACTACCTGAACAATGTCCTTCTTGTGGATCAAAAACTGAAAGGTCGGGAGTGAATCTGATTTGTACTGGTGAGTCATGTAGAGATAGAGAGATTCAACAAATTGCACATTGGGTAAAGATAACAGGTATCGATGGTGTAGGCGAGAAGAGTCTAGAGAAACTCTATGATGAAGGGGTAGTTACTCATTTCGCTGATTTGTATTGTTTACAAGAGAAAGAGTTAGTTGACTTGTTAGGTAAGAATGGCGAGAGAATATTTGCTTCGATAGAGGGGACAAGAGAACTACTTTTTCCAGTATTTCTAGCAGGATTAGGGATAGAATCTTTAGGTCGGAGGATGGGGAAGAAATTAGCAGGACATTTCAAAGATTTAGAAGAATTAAAAGCTACTTCTATGAACCAGCTGATCAGTTTGGAAGGTATTTCTGATATCACTGCACAAAATATCAAACAAGGGATAGCTAAAGAGGAATGGTACGAAGATCTGTTCAAGAATGGAGTGAAGATAGTTTACCCCAAGAAAAAAGTTGTAGCTGAAGGGGCGCTGAAAGTATATATTACTGGAAAAGTTGAAGGTTATTCGAAAACAGATTTAACAGAGATAGTCGAGAAAAATGGTATGGTATGGTCTTCTAGTATTTCTGGGAGTTTAGATTATCTTGTGCTAGGAGAAAATGCTGGAGCATCGAAAGTAGAGAACGCTGAACAAAAAGGAATAAAGACAATCAAATGGGAAGAATTCAAAGACAAATATCTTCAAAAATGAGTGTCGGTTAAATTTTCATAGAGATTGTTATCCCATCTCTTAATGGTAAAATAACTGATAATACTCTTTTATCTGAAAATGCTAATTTATTATATTCTCTTGAGCCTTCAGTTTGGAAATCTTTCTTCCTCTTCTTTGTTACTTTCCCATACCACAGAGAATTATCAGTGATTAGTAAACCTCCTGTTTTAAGCTTTGGAACAGCTTTTTGAAATGCCTCTGGATAATCTTCTTTTTCTACATCGTTAAAAATAATATCAAATTTCCCTTCTATATCATCTAGAATTTTGAGAGCATCACCTAAACGAAAATCAATTTTTGTTTTAATATTTGCTCTGTTAAAGTAATCTAAAGCTAGTGTTTTGTTCTCTTCTTCTAAATCTGTACAAACTATCACTGTCTGTTCATCCATCCCTTCTGAGAACCATATAGCGGAATAACCAAATCCTGAACCTAACTCTAGGATTCGTTTTGCTTTAATTATTCGTGCATACTGGTTGAGTAACACTCCTACTAGAGGTTCAATTATAGGAAAATCAATTTTCTTAGCATATTCTTCTATTTCTTTGAAAATTGGAGAACGATTTTCAAGCAAATTAATCATGTACTTCTCTACTTTGGGATTAGTTATTTTCATGATTTAACTATCACTCGTAAGAATAAAAACCATCACATCAATCAAAACTCTGCATTATTGTCTGATGAATAAATTTAATAATTTACTTTTCTTTGTGTTTTTCGATTACATAATGAGTTTCGAAGATATTACAATTCCTGGAGAAATAATAGAAGTGGAAGGGGAAAAGAAGACCAATGATATTTTCATGCTTGCTTTAAGTACTTGTCACTGGTGCATGAAAGGTAAAGCGTGGTTAAAAGAAAATAACTATCACTACCGTTATCTTGATGTTGATAAATTGCCTATTGATGAAAAACGAGAGTTCAAGAGAGAGATAAGCAAGGTTTTCAACACTATGGTTAGATATCCTTTCTTGATAATTGATGGGGTAAACTTCTATGCAGGATTTAACATAGATAACTGGAAAGAAATGCTTTTGGAATAGGTGAGAAGATGAAAGAGAAAACACTAGAAGATGTCGAAAATTATGTTAAACAGGTAGCAGATAAACGTGGTTGGATTCTTGATCCAAGTAAAGACGAAACCTATCAAATACTTATCAATGGTTTAAGAGTGTATTTTAATAAAGTAGGCTATTTTAATTGTCCCTGTCGAGATTCTAATGAAGATCGAGTAATGGATAAGGATATTTCTTGTCCCTGCGATTATGCTCAACCAGATATTGAAGAACACGGTCGATGTTATTGCGCACTTTTCTATGAACCTAAGTATGATTTTTCAATACCAACTTTAGAAATGATACCAGAACGTAGACCAATGGAAAAGTGGTAAAACACTCTTTTTTTACTTTATTTGGACACGAGATAAGTTTTATAAAGAACTCAAATTGGTTTTTTCTTGGTCATAATGGATAAGGTTGGAAAATATAAAATCATTCCTTTCAAAAGACAACTTCAAGCTGAAGTTACAGAAATGTCTAATCATATGTTATATATGACAGGTCTTATCGAATTAGATATAACAGAAGCCAGAGAGTTCTTCAGAAGCTATAAAGAGAAAAATGGTGAATCTCTTTCTTTTACTGCATGGGTGGTTAGATGTGTAGCTGTAGCTGTAAAAGATAATATCGAAGTTCATACCTTTAAGAAAGGCAGAAAATTGTATATTTTTGAAGATGTAGATGTCTCAATTGCAATTGAAAAAACAATCGATGGCAAACCTTTTCCAACTCTCTATAATGTTAGAAAAGCTCAGGAAAAAGATGTTATGGCAATTCACCAAGAGATTAGAGAAGTTCAACGACCAAAAACTAAGGAAGACATTTCTAGTGATATTTCTACGAAACAGCTTAATCTTCTTCTAAAATTACCAAAATTTGTTCGGAAATTATTATTCTTTGATAGAGTTATGAGAAATCCAATATATCATAAGAAAGTCAACAGCACAGTACAAGTTACAACAATAGGAATGTTTGGTAAAGGAATGAGCGGTTGGGGTTTAAACCTAGGTCATCATCCATTAAATATCGTAACTGGTGGAATCTCATTTAAACCAAGGATTATTGATGGGGAATTGGTAAACAGAGAGATACTAAACATGACCCTCAGAATAGATCACATTGTTACAGATGGAGCTCCTTCAGTTCGCTTCGTTAAAAGGTTAGGCGAATTAATGGAAGGAGCATTTGAATTAGAACAATATTGTAAGTAGAAGTTTAGAAATCTTTTACTTCTACTCTATCAACTTCTTCTTTAGTATTTTGTTTTTTCTTAATCTGTCTTATTGCAATAATTCCTGGGATTAAAGCTAGAACTAAGAAGATTGTAGCAAATTGCATCGCTGCAGGAAAGCTGAAACTTCCTCCTGCTAAGTCGGCTATGAACCAAGCTCCTAAAGTCATTTGTCCGAGATTGGATATGCTCATGAACCAGTTGTAGAGCGTTCCACCAACAGGACCAACAGAATGTTCCATACCTATTCGCATTTGTGTTGCTTCATACCCTCCGTTGATTGCTCCTATGAAAACAATGATTGCATATATTGTACCTATCCCACTTGATGAGATAAGAAACATCGTTCCTAGTAAACCACTATAAAGAACTGTCGTACCAATTAGAACTGGAATCAATGGTAGATAATCACCAAGAAGACCTATGACTCCTGCTCCAACAAATTGGCCTAGAGCGAAAATAGTAACTCCTGTACCAACATATAGTAAACTTAAATCTGTTTCAGCACTAACGAATGTAGTAAACACAGAAACAACAGTAATCCCAGTTCCAGATAAAATCATAAATAACGTAACCCACCAAGTGCTAGATTTAGAAAATGCTTTCTTGTACATCTTCCAATCAGTTGGAACAATTTTATCTTCAAGAGTAATTTTCTTCTCAGGAAAGAACAATACCACTCCACTAGATAGAAACATCATTACTCCAGGTAAGATATAGATGAGTTGCCAAAGATCTTTATCCATCAAAATACCAAGTATGAACCCTGCTAAAGCCATACCTGCACCTCTCAACCCCCAACCTACAGCTTGCATAGCTCCTCTTCGTTTTTGGGGAGTGATATCAACTGCTAAGCTATCCAATGTTGCATCCATGAGGGCAAGACTAATAGATACTAACAACGCAACTGCGATAAAAGGACCAGTAGTAGAGGTAAAAGGTAAAATTACCCAACCAACTAACCCGCTTATCCCTCCAATTACTATATAGGGTTTTCTTCTTCCAAACTTGCCAATTGAAACGTTATCAGTGAGAAGACCATAGATGATCTTCACCCCCCAAGGAATCATTATTATACCATAAATTTCCAAAGCACGCAATTCTTCTAACTCTAGTACTTCTTGCATAAACAAAGGTAAGAGAATAATCGCTACCATAGCAACTCCTTGAGAGAAATAGAAGAAACCCTGTAAAGCTAAATACCTCTCTTTCCAGTTACTCTCAAGATAGGTTTCTGAAAACTGCTCACTCATAAGAGATTAGAAAAAGAAGTCCCTTAAGAATTTTTGCTACCCTAAGAATGATTTGGAAATGTATTTATTTGACCGTAAGTAAATTTACTCTAAGTTGAAGACCGTTTGGAAGAAACTACTCAGAGATTTTATTGTTGTTTCGATATTAGGCGGTATACTTGTTGGGTTTTATTTTGCTTCTTTAATTGGTTATGAGTTTGAATGGACAGTTTTTCTTGCCTATATCTTCCTTTTAGGTATTGTTGGAATCATGGTAGTATTTCTATATTGGAGTATTAAGAGGAAAAGAGAATCAAGGTCTCCAAGACAGATACGAGAAGTTGAATTGCTTAGAATGGATGATTTAATTTCAGCTGAAGAGCATTTGCTCAACGATAAGATTATACCAATAGTTAACAAAATGGGTGGAATAAACTCTAAAGAGTCAGGAGAAATAACCCCAAGATTAACTTTCGAGTTTCATAAAGATCATAAATTTGGTTTTCTACGTAATCTGTCTCTCAAAGTATTTAGCTTAGATGATATTATACTCAATTCTCTATTGAGAGTAGAATATCCAATTTCTTTAAGTATAAAAAAGAAATCTAGACATGAATTACAAACTCACGAAATCGAAATAGAATCTAGTCAATATTTCGTTTTTCATACAAGTCATCAAGTTGCTCTCGAAGAGATATTTTCTGAAAAGAAATTTGATGATATGCTAATCCAAATCAAAGATTCTCTCACTAGTATCACTTTAAACGGTAAATTTGTAACTGCTGTAATCACAGATTACTCAATTATTGAACCTCTTTTTAAGCTTATAACGTTCATTCATGATGTGATTATGCTGAAAGATTTTGGAGATACAGAAGTTGAAAAATTGATGTGCTATCAATGTGGAGATCTATTCAAATCAGATGAGGAGAAATGTGACAATTGTCAAGCACCTAGACCTACTTGTATAGTTTGTTTGTTAGATATGAAACCTTCAGAAATACATAAGGTAGTATTAACGCCTTGCTGTGAAGTTTATGCTCATCGAGATCATTTGATCAGTTGGTTAGAAACTAAAGCTAAATGTCCAAATTGCAAAAAAGACCTGTTTCTGTGGCTTAGAACTCTAAAACAACAAGATTCCTAATTTTAATTACAAAGATTTATAATTCTAGTTACTACATACTATTTTGGGAGAAATGTCAGGCACCTAGACCCACTTGTATTGTATGTTTATTAGATATGAAACCACAAGAGAAGGAATCAGTCATGAAACTACCTTGCTGCGGAATCTATGCTCACGAAGAGCATATATACAAATGGTTCTCCAGAAATCATCGATGCCCTAATTGTCAAGAAAATACAACAACTTTGCTAAATAAATAAAGAAACGAGTTTTCAATCTAAAGAGAGAAACTCTAGTTTTTCCACTTCTAATAAATTATTATAGATTAAATCATAAACAGCATTGAGGAAGAGAAACAGAGGCAGTTTTTGGTCTAAGTTGGTATAGACCTCAATCAGTGTCTGGCTGTTATTTCCGGTACACATTTTCAGAATATTAGTATAGTAAATCACTTCAACTATTGTTAATTTCTTGAATGTTGAACTTTTTAATTGATTGAAATCGCTTAATGCAGTTTCTTTAGCATTAGGTAGGGAAATGGTAGACTGTAATATACAATCCAATGCTTTAGCATTTACATCTGTTAGTTCTTCTTTCATTTTTTCGTCTAAGAAGTACATTAGAATAGAGAAGATATTTTCATCAAGATTAGCTGTTTTTTCCAGTAAATCAGCTAATTTCTGCAACCATGATTGTGCTTTTATTTCGTTAGTATTTCTTGTAATATTAGCTTGAATACTAATAAAACCTAATTCAGATGTTGTATCAATCTCTATTTTCTCTCTTGGTTTTTCAGTATTCAACGAATAGATTATATTCCTAAATTCATCCTTGATTTCCATCTCTCGGATTATACTAGCTTTAAAATTCTCAGTTGGAATAATATCATATTTTGCATGAGCTGATTTTTGAGGTATAGGTATTGCGAATTCTGCGTTATCTGCAGGTTTATTTCTGCTAGAAACGGCCATTTGAGATCTTACCGCTCTATTTGGATCAATAAATAAAACATTAGCTGTAAGTAGTTCATCTTTACAAATATGCACATCAACAAACTCACATAATCCTCTGGCATCTACATTAATTCTCATAGTTGGAGGAATTAAAGCTAGTCTCTTCTTTCCACAACTATTACATTGATAATTTATCGTATCTTTGTATAAATCTGTATAAATACTCATCTGCAACCCCTTTCCAGATAACTCGAAGAACAAAACGAATTTTATAATCTTTTCTTTTGTGACGCTTGTAAAAAAGAAAGGAAAAAAGAGAAAACTAACCACTTGTCGTGTGGTTGTTTATTACTAAAGTTGAACTCTCTAGTGGGAAAGGTAAGTCTACCATATCTGAACCTATTTGGTCCAAATCGTTTAAAGATTTGAAGAAATTACCAGCTATGCTAACGGGTTTCAGAGGATGAACTATCTCACCTTTCTTAACCAGATAAGCATTGGTAGCTGTAACTGAAAAATCACCAGTTATCATATTACTGTGTCCCATACCCATCGGGAATCCTTCAATGTAGATAGCTTCATCATAATCTGCTAATATCTCTTCCAGATTCTTTTGTCCAGGTTGTATCACCAATTTATGAGGACCTATGTTTGGTAAACTCTCATATCGAGTTGGTTCAGCTCTGTTAGCATTTCCTGTACTCCCAGTGCCGAAAACAGGTCCGTAGAAGTTGTCAAACAAGAAACCTTTCAGAACCCCGTCTTTGATAATTTCTGTTTTTGTGATTGTTGTTCCTTCAGCATCAGCTGCTTCACAAGATAGTTTTTTAGGATTAGTTCCGTCATCGTAGAGTTGAAAGTCTTTAGTTGCAATTTGCTCGTTTAGTTTGCTCATCAAAGGATTTCTCTTCTCAACAACTGTTCCACCATTAAGTCCAACAGTAAAAGTAGTACTAAGTAACATAGATGCGGATAAAGGTTCCCAGATTGTGGGTATTTTTACACTTCCTTCCAGAGCATTTGAACCTAAATGTTTGAAAGCTTTTTCAATACCATTGGTTCCAATACCAGATAAATCTTGTATATCTCTTCCCGCTTTGAAATCGAAAGAAGTAGACCGTTCTCCTTGACCCATAGTTACAGCATAAACTGTTCCGTAATGAGCTGTGTGCATAGAGGAAACAAGGCATCCTTCTGTTGTAGCTACTGCAAAACCTCCCCACTCGGTTCCTACTTCAAGATCTGCACCAACTAATCGTTGATCATCTATGTCACATTCTTTGACTAAATCTGCCATCTGACCAATGAGGGTCTCAGTTTCAAGGTTAACAATTTCAGGATCTAGATTACCTTCTTTCCCTGGCTTACTATCTGCAACAAATCCTTAGCTATTTTATAAGCATTATCAAGAGAAGATTTTAGAGATTCAGGAGCAAAACCTGCACAAGTTGCAAAACCTACTTGCTTGCCAACAGCTACTCTAATTCCAACCCCTTGAACCATCCCATCTCTACACTCAGTTTTACCTTTAGAGTACTTAATCTCAGTCAAAGAATTTTTGATGATATAAGCTTCTGCAGTAGGAACATTAAGATCCTTAGAATATTTTAATACTTGATCGGCTACATCAAGAAGTTCAGAACGTATTTTTTCTAACACCATTTTATTCGCCTCCTACTAAAACCTCATCAACAACCAGACTAGGTCCTCCTAATCCGACAGGGAGTGGGTATTGACCGCCTTTTCCGCAACCACCGAAGTAACTTGTAAACATATCCATCTCTTTTGTTACTCCACTTATCTGTTGTATAAAGTCCAAAATTTGTCCAGAAAGAGCAGCATCCTTGATAGGCTTAGTAATATCGCCATTTTCTATTAAGTAACCTCTACTACATTTGAATAGAAAAGCACCGTCAAGACCAGCCTGACCTCCTGAAGTTCCAGCAGTATAAATTCCATCTCCTACTTGTTCAACAGCTTCATCAAAGCTGATGTTGCCTGGTTTAAAATAAGTGTTTTTCATTCTAGGAATTGGGGGAAACATAAATGTTATAGCTCTAGAATTTCCTGTGGGTTCAGTATTCATCTTATTAGCTGTGCTTCTATCATGAAGATATCCTAACAACATTCCTTTTTCCATCAAAACAGATTTACCAGTTTTAACACCTTGGTCATCGTAAGGTAAGAAGAAACCACCATATTCTGTTATTCCTTCGTCGATTATTGTTGCGTGTTCACTACCTAGCATTTCACCTACTCTATCAGAAATTGGTGACATACCTGTGATAACAAAATCAGATTCTGACAGATGTCCAAAACTTTCATGAGCGAGTACTCCAGCCATTCGAGGTCCTACTAAAGCTTTATGTTTTCCTGGTGGAGCTGATACAGCTTCTATCTGTTCTTTGCACCATTTTCCTGCATTAGTTCCGAGTGTTTCTGGTAGATATCTTTCTTGTTTTAGATATTCCATTCCTTGAGATTGTCCAATAGCATCAGAACCACGAGCTTGCGAAGTTTCTGTCATAGCTACTGCTAACATACGGATATCAAATAGAAGTGGGGTCCAATAGATCTCGGATTGCTCAGAGTTAACGAAAAGTTTGTCTCCCCATAACTCTCCCCATAATCCTGTTGTTGACTGGGCATCAACTTGGTCCTTTATAGCTGCTATCCCTCTTTTTAGCATTTCCAATTTTTCATCAAATTCAACCTCGTTGGGATGAATTTTTACTTTTTTCACGATTGAATCCTTTATAGCGGATTTCTCGTCATATTTGTGTTTGAATGTCAACAAGGGTGCAGTAGCTTTAGCAATACCGAGAGATCGTTTCGTGGTCTCTTTGATTGCTTCCCCAGTTATATCGGGTGTAAAACTATAACCTGGAGAACCATTAATATAAGTTATAATACCTATACCTCTACGTTGTTTTGTTGAAGATTCTCTGACTTGCTCGTTTGTATAATTAATTGTTGTTAGAGTTAAGTCATCGTATCTAGCTTCAACAAACTCAGCACCTGCTTTATGACCTTCATCAACTGCTTTATGTAAAAGATCAAAAACATAATCATTTTCCAATATTTTCACCTAATGTTTCATTAAGACTAACATGATTAGTTTAGCTAACCATGAGTTGGTTAGATTTTTCCTTCTAAGGGCAATTTATAAAACTATGCAAAACCATTAGGTTTAACAATAAAAAAAGAAAGGAAGAGAGGATTTAATCAGAAATAGTGTGACCCTCAAAAGTCATACTAGGCGCATCTATAGGCCACCCTGATGTTTCTCTATCATTACCTATGTATCGAATGTTGTTTAATGTTTCAAAATAGTTTCCTGCTATACTAACGGATTTCAAAGGATGAACTTTTTCACCATTCTCAATTAGAAAAGTATCATTACAAGTTACACTGAAATCACCTGTAACGGGATTTGCTGTAAATAATCCGATAGGAGTTCCAGTTATTAAAATACCCTTCTCTATTTCTGCTATTTGTTCATCAAGATTCTTTGCTATTTCTTTGATTAGTGCTTGATTTATGCCAACATTGGGAGTGCTTTCATAAGGCGACCCACCACCAAAAGGTCCTCCTCTTTGAGCATTAGCTGTTGAAGCAAAACCAGCAGCTTCTCCATACATCTTGTTGAAGAGAAAAGTTTTCAACACACCATTTTCAATTACTGTAGTAGTTTGTTTAGGAGTTCCTTCAGCATCAATGGCTTCACAAGGACCTGTTTCTGGTTTTTGACCATCATCTATAACAGTTAATTTTTTGGAAGTAACTTGTTCATTGAGTTTTTCCATCCATGGATTACTCTTTTCAACATATGCTGTTCCTGAGAAAACATTGAAAAATGCAAACCCCAAGAAAGGTGCAGCCTCACGAGATTCCCATACTGTAGGAAGAACTTCTGAACCACCAAAAGCTTTTGATCCTAATGCATCCAAACCTTTCTTAAGCGCTTTAGGAGCAATCTCTTCTACTGGTTCAATCTTTCTACTCTGAATGAAATCACTTGATGTTTTTCTGTCACCATCTTGCATAACTACAAAGTATGAATTTGCTGAAAAAGAAGTTGAGAGTGAGGAAGCTAAACATCCTTCAGTTGTACCAATTGCATAACCAGAATAGGCGACATTTGAACTGAAGCTACCAGAAATGATTCTTTTATCAGAAAGGTCAACTTCTTGACTCATTCTATTGCAGTTTTCAATCAAATCATCGGATGTGAGATTCAGTATTTCAGGATCGAGAATTCCTTCCTTTGCAGGTTTGGTTTCAGCAACAAATCCATTGAACATAGGATTATTAGGACTAACTTTAGCAATATTGTGAGCTTGCTTAAGAGCTGATTTAATAGTCTCTTTATCAAAACCAGTGCAACTTGAAAAACCGATCTTTTTGCCAACAGCAACACGTATACCTATCCCTTGAACAATACCATCTCTGCTATCTACTTTGCCTTGATTGTCTGTGAGAGTTGTGAGAGATTGTTCAATTACAAAAACTTCTGCTGTGGGTATAGATAGATCTTTAGCATATTTCAAAGTCTGATCTGTGATTGATAGAATTTTACTTCTTAAATCTTCTAGTGACATTATTGGGCACCTCCAACAAGAACCTGGTCCATAATCACATTTGGACCACCATATCCAACGGCTAATCCACCTTGACCACCTTTTCCACACCCGCCAAAATATCCGGTTCGTATCTCTATGTCTTTTGTTGCACCTTTGACATGCTTTAATAGTTCTAGGATGTTTCCAGACAAAGCTGAGTTTTTAATGGCTTTGGTGATTTCACCATTTTCGATAAGATATCCTTTACTACAATTGAACATGAAATTACCATCTAATCCTACTTGGCCACCTGACATATCAACGGCATAAATTCCATTGTTTACTTCTTCTACCGCTTCTTCAAAAGTTAAATCTCCAGCTCCAAAGTAGGTGTTCTTCATCCTGACAATAGGGTTATATAGGAAATTGATAGCTCTACTGTTACCAGTAATCCCCGCGTTCATCTTCTTTGCAGTACCTCTATTATGTAAATATCCTTTCAAGATTCCATCTTCTAGAAGTACAGTTTTTTCTGTTTTTACTCCTTGATCATCATATGGTAAGTAATATCCACCGTATTTTGTTACACCTTCATCATAAATTGAAACGTGCTCACTACCAAGTTGCTCTCCTACTCTGTCAGAGAGCGGTGATTGGCCTGTAACTACGAAGTCTGATTCCGATAGATGTCCAAAAGATTCATGGACTACTACACCTCCCATTTGAGGTGATACCAGTGTTTTTGCTTTTCCTGCTGGAGCTGCTACGGCATCTAACTGTTCTTTACAAACTTTACCAGACGTTTTACCAATCTCTTCAGGTATTGCTTTAGTTTCAAAATGCTCAAAGCCTTTAGATGCACCATTTCCTTCGAAAGCACCAGCTTGTTGTCCATCTTTAATGACAACTGTCATCATCCTGAGATCAACAACCATAGGTACCCAGAAAATTTCTGAACCGTCAGAGTTTACGAAGTATTTTTCTCCATAGGATTCTCCATATAATCCTGTAGTACTGGTTGGTTCGATTTCTTCCTTGATTGCTGCAACTCCTCTTTTGAGAAGGTCCAGTTTTTCATCAAATGAGAAGTCCTTTGGATGCTTCTTTACTTTCGCATCTATTCTATCCTTAATTGCAGGAATCTCATCAAAATCCAATTTTAGTGTGTTCCTTACATCAGTTGATTTAGCCAGTTTTACCGCCCTTTTTGTTGCTTCTTCAATCCCATCTGAACTTAGCTCGGGAGTAAAACTATATCCTGGTGTTCCTTTATAATAAGCCATTACACCAATACCTTTACGATGTAAAGATGATGATGTCTTAATTATATCATTTGTTAGATTGATAGTAGTTAACTGCAAATCATCATATCTTGCTTCGATAAAATCTCCACCAAGTTTCTGACCTTGACCAACTGCTTTGTGTAATAGATCAAAAACGTATTCTTTTTCCATTTAATTTCACCATTTATGTTAAAATTAAATCTTTAACTAACTTGTTTTTCTAAAAGAAACTTATAAAATTATCTTAATCCACTTGGTTTATCATTATCTATGACTTAAAACTATTTTTGTCGTAAAAACAGCTAAAAAGTTAGTGCGACCGTGCTATGGCGTATTCTTGTTACTAAAAAACCTTACTAAAAGTTTTATTAAACAAACAATTATTATGCCTATTAAATATGTGTCTAATAGTCTCTGTTTTTATTTAGGTGTGAAAATTAACTAATTATCTGTTAGACTGAACACCGTTCAGTAATTCTTCGTTTGTGTATTTTTCTGCACATTCGAAATCTCGTAAAATCGCGGATAAACCCCCTAGAAACGTTGTTTTGCAGTTTTAAAAAGATATTTAAACGGATGAGGTTTTGCATGCATAGAAAAGGGGATTTTATGAAACCATTAAGTTTGTGCTTAATCAATATGGGCGGAAGGGGACTCGAATTAGTAAAATCGTTCCCAGATGTCATTCCATCTGATTCAATGAATCAGCTTGTTTACAAAACCATCCCAATGGGATCAAACCCAGGGGATTTCGCTTCAACGACCTTTAATGACCTAAATCTGACAAGTTATATCTTCCGTATACCATCTGCTGAAAATAGAGATAATTTGGCTTCTTTGGTGGCTGTTTTTAACTCTACCAACTATGATGCAAATTCTATCAAACAGGTGTTCTCATGGGTGGTTCAAGAACTTGAGAAGAAAGATCTATTAGCTACAAGTACTTTGGAAGAGATTTTACCAAAACTGTACAAAGGATTTAGCAAAGGACAATTTAAAATTGAGATAACTTCTACCTCAACCATTAGCTTCAATTTTCCAAAACAAGGAAAGGACAAGAATGGAGATGCAATAGAAGCATTATCTGACGATTTGTGGGACTAAGTGAGGGAATAAGATGTCGTTCTTACAAAGACTATTTAGAAGCAGAACTAAGCAAGCCAACATAACAATATGTGGATTAGATGATGCTGGAAAAACTACAATTCTAAAATTCTTAGAAACCGGTGAATTCGTTGATACAACTCCTACTATGGGTGTAAACAGAGAAACTCTGCATTTACCAAATTTACAAATCAATGTTTTTGACTTAGCTGGTCAAGAAGATTTTCGCAACATGTGGCATAATATTAACGAAAAATCTGATGGTATTGTTTTCGTAGTTGATCGTTCAAATATAATGAGGTTTGACGAAGCAAAGGATGTTTTTCAACAGACTGTAAATGCTCAATTGGATCAAGATTTGATTATTTTGGTTCTTCTGAATAAAAGTGATGTACCAGATGTAATAGAGAAATCTCAATTCATAGAGGAATTCCAACTATTGGATCTACCATTTAAATGGGCAGTATTTGAGACTTCAGCAAAAACAGGTGAGGGTATTTTTCATGCCTTCAAATGGTTTGTTGATGAGTTTATTTAGGTGATAAAAATGGTTTCCACAACCACAATATTTATCTTAATCTCGTCTGGAATCAATCTTACATTTAACGTTGTTCTTGTGTTCTTCTTACTTGCAAACTTCATCAGAAAGAAGACTATTGGTACTGCACTACTATTGATTTCATATACACTTTTCGCAGCAACATCTATAGCAACTTTGCTCTATAGATCTCATTTTATTATATCTGGAAATATAGATAGTGTTTTAGTTGAAATGTTTGCAACGCTAGGGCCTTTGATGCTATTGCCTGCTTTTGGGTTTTTGTATTCTTTTGCATGCAGACATATATTGAAAGATTCTGAGCTAACAAGAACATTATTCTTTTCAGCATTGATGACTTTCTACGGAGCGGCTTCTGCTCTTGTTGGGTATGATGTTGCAACTCATCCATTAGTCGCTGATAGGTTCTTTGTTGATAAAATCTATCTGGTACCAGGGGAGCTTTATACTGCTTCCTATCTTCATTTTATATTAATTGTTCAAATAGCAGTATCAATTCTTGTTACAGGTAGAATTGGCATTAGAGCACTTCGACTAGCAAAGAAATCAGATCAACCAGTTAGAAAAAGAGGACTACAAACAATAGGTATTGGAATGCTCCTATATCTTTTAGGAGGTATGCTTTCAGCTTTCGATAGTATGATTATAAACATACAATGGCTAATGATAATAGTTGTAATACTAAGAGCACTTTCATTTTCAGTTGCATATATAGCAATGTACCTTGGTTGGATAATGCCAGCTTGGTACCGAAAAATGATCAGAAAGAAATCTTGGTTTGAAATGCAATACCAACAAATGACAAAGAGTTGAATAAAATGGCAATTACAAACGACTTTGAACAAGTAAGAGTGCTGGATAATTTTTACCAAACCTCTTCCTTTTATCCTATGCCAGTTGTTTTGATTACAACTATCTCTGAAACTGGCGCAACAAATATTGGTCCTTATTCCTTGGTATTTCCTTTTGGAATAGCTGATAAACATGCTATGATGTTGATTTCTAGAAATACAAGCAATACAGCTGTTAATATCACACGGACAAAGAAAGCTACTTTGAATTTTATTCCATACGATAAGAAACTACTCAAAAACACGGTGAGATTAGGTTTTCCAGGACAAACATCTGAAGAGAAACTAGATGAAAGTAAGTTTACTTTGGTTCCTTCCGACGGAGATTCATCAAATGGAAAAGTACCGGATTATATCGATGAATCTATTCAAGTTTTTGAATGTACTTGGGAAGATGGTGATAATTTTCATTACAATGGTACTGAAGATGAAAGCCACTTTCTAATGCGTATTGATAGAATTTTTATGAAGAAGAAATGGCACAATGCTCTAGTTGAAGGAAACGGTAAGTTTCCAACTTTACCAATTGATTATGGCTATCGAGACAACAAGTATTTCTGGTTTAGTGAACCTTCATCACCCTACAGTGAAGAATTACCAAAAGGTAAAGGTGTTGAGATAGACACAGTTCGATATCAAGCTGATAGAATTGACCCAGAGATTTATTGGACTGATGAAGCTTGTGCAAAGATAGTTGCAATTCCAAGAGTTTTCTTGAAAAAAGCTATGACCCAAATGGTAGAACAAGCGAAAGAAATGGGAGTCACAACCATAACTCCAGAAGTTTTGGATCAGATTCGCGATAAACGAAATCAAGAGAAAAGGAAACTTTGATTCTATTCTTCTTTCATTTTATTTTTCAAATTAAACCAGTTGTAGACTAATGATAATTTATTTATATCTCAAAATTCTAAATTTTTCAATGCTCAACATTAAGATATCACTTGTTACATCATCAGGAATGCTACTAGCTTCCAAACCAGAAGATGCAGATGATACTAGACAAATTCTAGCCACAGGCTTAATGACAGCATTGATTTCATTTTCTAAAGAAGTACATCATCGAGAACTACAATCTATATCCTATCATGATCGAACTGTATCTTTTATTAGAGTTCATGATTTTGTTCTCATCCTTGAAACAATTGATGAAGAATCAACTCTATCTGAGAGGAAATTGGGTCAATTATTAGAACAGATGAAATCTTGTACTGAACCAATTCTAGAAGGTATTGACCCAAACAGAATTACAGAAGGAGAAGCAGATCTCATTTTGACCAGATGCTTACAAGATGTTCAATTGCTTCATTATTCAATAACTGAGCAACCTCTTAAAATGGCAGAAAGTGCTACCTTTACGCTAGTACATTCTGATAAAGGATGGGAAATAAAAGATAAAGTTGGTAAAGGATCATTTATCCCAACTATAGCACTTATGCTAGATACATTAAAAGCAAATGAGAAGTGCAAAGGATCTCTTAAAGGTCTGATAACCCATCTTACAGAAGATAATAGTACAGCATACATTATCGTTGATACAGATGGTGAAACATCGAATATTGGTGTAATCAAAATTCCTCGAGAATTGGATCTAGTTCTTTTTAGACTATTTTCAATGATGGATAGAATGTTACAAATTATGTCTGAAGAAAAAACAAATCATAGTATGGTTGAGATTATTGATACATTGAAGGATATAGATGATCCCGGTAATCGACTTTCAAATATCAATTTAGAAGACTTATCTCCTACTTTCTTAGAAAGAACAGTTGGACGTAATTTGGATAAAGCAATTTACTCAGCTGTTGTCGGTGAGCCTATCTTCATAATTGGTGATAAGCCTACTGTAAAACTAGTAATTGATACCTTATCTATATTCACACAACATATACAAACATCGTTCAACCAATGGATTTCGGAGCATGACCTTACTCAAAAAGATAAATGTGATTTGAGTGCTCGGATGTGTGGAATGTCCTCCGAAGTTTACAAGATCTTATCTGAAGGAGAAATAATTACTGAGAATGATACATGTATAAATCTATCTACAAGTAAAGTAACTGGTTTGAATTCCAGTAATCACTTTAAGAAATTATTTGATACTATCAAAAACCTCTCTATAGCAGAACTAGTAACTAAAATCGCTTTGGAACTAGAAAAATTAGTTGCTCTTTCATTAGATTTAACCACAATTAGTTTAGTGGATCAAGCAAAGGGAAAACAAAAATTGAAAGAAATAAATTCAAAATCAGGTCATTCCTCCAATTTCTGTAGAAAGGCGCTAGAATTGGCAATTAAAAGGAATATACTATTGGATTATCTTCTTTGATATCAAATTATAGATTTTTCTGAAAGTATCTATAATTATACTTCATCTCGAAACCTATTTTTTGATAAAGTGCAACAGCTCCTGTATTTTTCTTCTCAACAGATAGATATACTGTTTGAATTCCATTAACCTTAGCCCAATTCATCACTTTCAGCATGATATTTTCCCCAATTCCCTCTCTTGTTCGATTCTTATCTACTAATAAATTGTATATACCTATATAACTCTCTTCAATTATCCCAACAACAGTTCCAACAACTTCATCTTTGTCCTTCGCATAACAAGTAACTTTACCAAAGGGGCTTCTGTCGAGTGTACATTTCAAACCATTATTGATTTTATTCTTTAATCCAACGATATTATCATCATAACTTGTATATAGCTTTTCTAACGATTGAAACCATTTTTCATTAACACCTAATTCTGTAGAAATTGTTATGTTAGGAATTGAAGATATTGCAGGTATGTCGTTTAAATCTTTGCTCATCACCATAGTATCATCTGAACGTTCATATCCAGAAGAAGTTAAAACCTCTATTAGATTCTCAGGTTCATATTTATCAGAAACTTGGAATACAACAGGTAGATTCCTGCTATCATAAATTGATTCTACATTTTGAATATCTCTTACTAAGTCATCACCTAAGTAATTTAGAGTGAAAACACTATTAGCTCTTCTAGTTACTCCTTCTGATAATCTAAGGATCCATCCTTTATACAGAATATTATCTTTAGCTGCCCAAGCTTTGTGAGAAAGCTCTTGAAAAAGAACGATATCATTTTTCATGCTCTCTCTATAAAGTGACTATGAAAAAAACTTTTCTAATAGTACTAGTACTAAAGAAATTTACTTAAGTGATGGTTTACAGCGAGTATCTATGCGAAGCTTGCAATTATCACTGGTTACGGCATCAGGATTATTGTTAGCTTCCAAACCAGAAACAGCTGATGATACAAAGAACATTTTAGCTACTAGTTTGATAAGTGCGATTATCACTTTTGCTAAAGAAGTTCATAGACAAGAGCTTCAATCAATTTCCTATCACGATAAGAATATCTCATTTGTTGAAGTTTATGATTTTATTTTTATTTTAGAAACAAAGGTTGAGGAAACCTTCTTTTCTGATAGACAACTTCTCCAAATTTTAGATCAAATACACCTAAGTGCTTCACCTTTATTAGAAGATAGAGATGAAGCTCTAATCAGTGAAGGGGAGGCTGAATTAATCTTAGAACATGTTTTACATGATGTTTTCAATCTACCTTTATTCTTTTCGAAAAATCCTTTAAGAGAATCGGAACCTTTGGTTTTTAGTCTCATTCATTTCGATAAAAACGATACAGAAGTAATTGAATCAGTTGGTAAGCAAGAAGATATTTCTGAAACTTTGAATATGATAATTCAACATAGATTAACCTATGATTTTGATAAAACTCTGACTGGTATCCTACTGTTCGTCCCCCAGAGAAAAACATCCGAACTTCTAGTAATCGAGAAAGCAGAAATGAGAACCAATATTGGTATTCTAAAATTCAAAGCAGATTTAGATTATACAGTATTTCGTTTATTTCCATTAATTGAAGAAAAATTGAGAATTCTTTCTAACCAAGATTTTGATTTCGAGATGTTAGATATTTTAGATATTATACAAAACTTAGAAGATCCTGGTAACCATTTCACTCATACTGATATTGAAGAATTATCTCTGAATTTTTTGTCAAATGCAATTCCTAGACAGTTAAGTCAAGCTTTATTCCCGGTTATAACTGGTAGAAAAGTGGTATTAGTTGGAGATAAACTAACTGTTAAGCTAGCAATTGATACCTTATCTATGTTTAATCAGCATCTTGCATTGAAAGTACAAAGCTGGTTAAATGAAGAAAAAGCAGCTATCGAAGCTCTATCTGAGCTCGATATAAGTTTATGTGGGATGAATATTGAGACTTTCAATAAGCTAGATATGTCGAAAAAAGAATATGAGAATTTTACAATAATCAATCTTTTAGAAGGTACAGTAAGAGGATATCAGCAAAGTGAATATTATTTGGGTTTGTTTGAGAAAAATATAACAGATGATATTACTAAAGCAGCTCTAAAGATTTTCAATGAACTACGAAAACTTGTCTCAATGTCGTATATTATCACATCTTTTTCGCTGTATACAAAGGAGCAAGCAGAACCGCTCTTTAGTAACTTATTTGAACATTCAGGATTTCCATCAAGTTTTGTAGATAAAGCAATAGAATTAGCAATCAAGAGAAATCCACTTTTACTAAAGCTAATTTAATACTAATTTTAATTGTCAATATTTATTAATATCGTTGCTTAAATTTTCGCAGAGTTAGAAAGACTCTAAATTGGTATGGAATGAAGAAATGAGTGAAATAATTAGGGCCATGGTTAAAGTACAGAATATCACTAAAAGCTTTGGTGAAGTTGTTGCTGTAAATAATCTGTCTTTTGAAGTAAAACCTGGTGAGGTATTCGGACTACTAGGTCCAAACGGAGCTGGTAAGACTACAACTATAAAATTAATTTTAGGTTTGTTAGAATTGGATCAAGGAGACATAGAAGTTTTTGGGCTACATCCTGAGAAAGATGAATTGGAAATAAAGAAAAACATTGGTTATATTTCAGAAGATCCTTTAATTTACAAATCTATGACTCCTAGAATGTTATTTGATTTTATAACTTCAATTCGAGATCTTGATGAAGCTGAAACAACTGAAAAATTGAAGTATTATCTTGAAAGCTTAGAAGCTGTTGAATATTATGATAAACTCATAGCAACTTTATCTAGGGGAAATAAACAGAAAATGCAGATAATTGCCTCTTTGATTCACGATCCTGATTTGTTAATAGCAGATGAACCTTTGACAGGTCTAGATGCTAAATCAGCAAAAGTGGTCAAGGAAATATTAGAACTTCACCGTGAGAGAGGAGGTTCTGTTATCTTTTCTACTCATATTCTGGAAATTGCTGAAGACCTATGTGATAGAATCGCTATTATTGATAGAGGTAAGATTATAGCTCTGGGAACTATTGAGGAATTATCAGAAATGGCTGATAAAGTAGGTGCAGACCTAGAAACTATCTTTCTTAAACTAACTCAACAGGACGAATCTGTTAATAATATTATCAACAGTCTTCGAAAGATGTTTCACGACGACAAATAAATGTGGTTCTTATGAGAAATAGTGAAGTATACAAAGCATCAAAAAAAGTCTACAAAGAAGCAATTCTTCATGCTCAGTTAC
>CAZPXJ010000027.1:22989-26559 GCA_964590855.1 uncultured archaeon | reverse complement strand
GATTTGGTTACCCCTGTCTGATTTATGATTGTTCGAGGTAAGCTGATTCTCAACACTTATTCATTTTTACTAGTTGTAAGATGTTATTGAATCTTTTCAAAGAATTTGTGGAACTTCTTAGGTAAATCTTGATAGTTCATTTTCTTGGTATAAGGGGACAAATCTGCTGAGCTTTTTGTATTCCAATAAAGAACTACTTCATTTTTGTTAATCTTTGATTTTCTACTATAATCTATTAATCCACTCAATGTTTTACCAGTGTAAACATGTTCAAGCTTAAGTTCATCGTCCTTTGCTAGTTCTATTGCTTCTAGAGCTTCTTCTGTAGAAGCACCATATTTACCACCAAAATATGAGTGATCTACTGTTAACCTCTTTGACAACTTCTTTGAAACATCAGGGACAGATGAGTCTTTACTTCGCATAATTTCTAAAGCCTTTGTAGCTAAGTCTAGAGTAGCTTCTTTTGAGCTCCAAGAAGGATCTGTTACCCCTATTCCAATAACCTGTGTTTTTAATTTAGCTAATTCCAACCCTAATACTAAACCAGCACAAGTAGCAAGAGATCCAACAGTTATGAAAATCTTATCAGGTTCTGGTAACAGTTTTTTGTCTATTTGCTCTTTAAGCTCAAAAGCAGCATTAACAAAACCAAGCGTTCCAAGAGGAGAACTAGCCCCAATAACAACAGAATATGCTTTTCTATCAAAAAACAATTTAGTCTTCACTGCCAGTTTTCTATGAAAATTATTCTTCAATAAGGATAGCTTTGCGCCAAAATAATGATGACACAACAGATTCTCAAGAACATTTGGTGAAGGTTCTTGTTCAAGTAAAAATAAGTGAGTTTTCAAACCAAATCTCTTTGCATGTATAGTTGTTGCTAACCCGTGATTAGTTCCAATACTGCCTTGTGTTAGAATCAGCTTCTTTTTTTTCTTTAAAATATCAGCAAAAACAAACTCATATTTTCGTAATTTATTTCCTCCATAAGTTTCATGTGTTAGATCGTCGCGTTTTACCCAAATCTCTCCAGCATCTAGATTTTTGGTTAATTTTTCCATCTTATGAACAGGGGTAGGAGGATTAAGCACAGATACCCAAGGAATAGAACTCAACTTTGGATATGCCCTAAAAAGAGGATTCTCTTGAACCATCACTATCTTGCTTTCTAGTTTATACTGATACTTTAATCTTATTCAATAGAGATAACAACAAATATTTTTATTCTACTCATTCTCTATTTTTTGTATTAGGAGATAGATTGGATGAAATTATTTGAACCGTTTAAGATAAATCAAACAACACTAAAAAACCGCTTGATTATGCCAGGAATGGATACTAATTTTGGTGATGAAGAAGGAAACATTCCCGATAAACTCATAGATTATTATGAATTAAGAGCCAAGGGCGGTATTGGTCTGATCATAGTTGAAGGTGCTTATTTTGATCAAATAGGCGCTGGTACTGCTACAATGCTCAGTATCGACAGCAATAAACGCATATCTAGATTTAAAGAATTAGTAAGTGCCATCAAAAAACACGGGGCTCATGCTCTTTTACAGATCTACCATGCAGGTGCTCAAGCTTCATCTTATATGATTGGGCTTCAAGCAGTTGCTCCTTCAGCTATACCTTTTGAAATGTCGGGAGAAATGCCTTTACCCCTGACAATAAAACAGATTTCTAAAATTGTTAAAGGGTATGGTGAGGCTTGTTTAAGAGCTAAGAAAGCAGGATTTGATGGTGTAGAAATTCATGCAGGACATGGATACTTACTTAATCAATTCTTCTCTTTAAGAACCAACAAACGAGATGATGAATATGGTGGGGGAAACTTTGAGAATAGAACTAGAGCGGCTGTTGAAATTATTCGTGAAGTAAGAAAGAAATGTGGAAATGAGTTTATCATAGGTGTTAGATTAAATGGTAGTGATTATATTCTTGAGGGATTGGAAGTAGAAGATGTCATCAAAATTTCTAAAATCTTAGAAAAGGAAGGAGTTGATTTGATTAATATTACTGGAGGGGTTTTCGATAGTCCTCGATTTCCTGTTGTTCCCTATATGAACTATCCCCGAGGCTGTTTTGTTCAGAATGCAAGTTTGGTAAAAGAAGCTTTGGAGAAGACCCCTATTGCAGTTGTTGGAAGAATAAATACTGCCGATACAGCAGAAGAGATTTTGCAAAGCAATAAAGCTGATTTAGTGACTACAGGTCGAGCTGTGATTGCAGACCCTGAATTTCCTAATAAAATTAAAACAAATCAAATTGAATCTATTCGAACTTGTATAGGTTGCAATGCTTGCTTGAATCAAATAATGACTGAACAACAAGTACTTTGCTCAATCAATCCTAATCTAGTTGCTTCAGACGAAGCGATAGGAACATCTGAAAATCCCCAAAAATTGCTAGTAATAGGAGCAGGCCCAGCTGGATTAGAATTTGCTAGAACTGCTAAACTAAGAGGACATAATGTTATGGTGATAGAGAAAGAGCCATCGATAGGTGGTTCACTAAGATATGCGAAAATTGCTCCTATGAAGAAGGAAGTCCAGAATCTCATCGAGTATTTTGAATATATTACAAAGAAGCTTCAAATAGACATTAAACTGAATACTCCGTTCACTGAGGGTATTTTGAAGCAATTTGATCCGGACACTGTTGTACTAGCCACGGGCATTTCACCCAAATTACCGGACATAGAGGGAATCAATGAAAGCAATTCTAACTACTATTCAGAGATTCTTGGTGGTTCCATACCAAAAGGGCAAAAGATTGTCGTTTTGGGTGGAGATATGATTGGTCTTGAATTAGCAGAATACCTTTCATGTGCAAACAAAAATGTAACAATTATAACAGATAAGAAAAGACTTGGAACAGATGTTTATTCTCTAGTTGCTAAAGAGATAATACCTACAATTGAAGAAGATGATAAAATAGAGATAATGCTTGAGACATCGATTTTAGAGATAAAAGGTAACAAAATAATAGCTGCTCAAGACGATAAAAGTATAGAAATTGATTTTGATGAGCTAGCTTTGACTTCAGCTCAACCTTCATTAGAAATTGAGAAAGCAGTAAAAGACCACGTTAAAAGCGTATTCAAAATTGGAGATTGTAAAGAAGTTTATCCTAGAAAAATACTTGATTCAATTCAAGAAGGGTATGAATTAGGTCTTATTGTTGAAACCCCTGAAGCAGATATGTTATTTGCTGATGAACTTGATATAAAACATGGGGATTTAAAATCTTTAATTAAGATGAAGATTAAGAGACGAACATTCACTAATGAAGACATTCCCAACTATCTGGATTTGCTAGCACAAATTTGCAATGAAGATGAAAAGATACAGAAAAAGAACAAGAAAACTAAATTACTATTCCAAATCTCAATTGGAGAGGATAAACATTATTTCATAAAAATTGAAAATGGTTTGTTCTTGACAGGAGAAAGCAAAGTAGATAATCCAGATGTTACTATCTGTATGGATCCGTCTATTGCAAGTGGTATCTTCGCTGGAACAGTTAATGCAGCTTCAGCTTACATGGCCAAGGAACTAAAATTCG